>NZ_FUWM01000027.1 GCF_900167185.1 Selenihalanaerobacter shriftii | reverse complement strand
CTAAGTACAGAGAAGATAAGCGCTGAAAGCATCTAAGCGCGAAGCAAATCCCAAGATAAGGTTTCCCATAGAGTAATTCTAGTAAGATCCCTGAAAGACTATCAGGTAGATAGGCCAGAGGTGTACAGATAGCAATATCTTTAGCTGACTGGTACTAATAGATCGAGGATTTGATCTAGACAAAACAAATACAAATATCATTGTGCAGTTTTGAAAGTATAGTTTTTAATAAAAGTATACAAATTTCCGGTGGTAATTGCGGAGGGGTAACACCTGTATCCATTTCGAACACAGCAGTTAAGTCCTCCAGCGCTGATGGTATTGCAAGGGTAGCCTTGTGAGAGAGTAGGTCACTGCCGAATATTATTATAATTTTAAAAAGCTTTTAAGAATGTTGGGATGTCGCCAAGCGGTAAGGCACAGGACTTTGACTCCTGTATCGCTGGTTCGAATCCAGCCATCCCAGCCATTTTAATAGATGACATTGTTAACTGTCATCTAATCTGGGTCCCCATCGTCTAGTGGCCTAGGATACCAGGTTTTCATCCTGGCGGCAGGGGTTCGAATCCCCTTGGGGATGCCAAAATAATTTACTAATCAGGCACGAAAGGTTTTGTTTTCTAAAACCTAGAGGGATGCCAAAATAATTTACTAATTATTATATGCGGGCGAATAGCTCAGTTGGGAGAGCACCTGCCTTACAAGCAGGGGGTCACAGGTTCAAGTCCTGTTTCGCCCACCATTTATGTGGGGATGTAGTAGAGCTGGTCCACAACACCGGCCTGTCACGCCGGAGGTCGCGGGTTCAAATCCCGTCATCCCCGCCATCAAACAATCACTCAGCCTAAAAAACGAGGCTGACTGCATAGATATGATAATATTGGTGCTTAATCTGGTAGTTTTAGTTTTTAACTGACACTGACCACTGACACTGATAACTGACATTGATAACTTAGTGTCACTCAGCCTAGAAAACAAGGCTGACTGTCAGAGTTATGTTTACTATTAAAGTGTGCTGACGTAGCTCAGTTGGGAGAGCAGCTGACTTGTAATCAGCAGGTCATCGGTTCAAGTCCGATCGTCAGCTCCATTGAAAACATGGGCCATTAGCTCAGCTGGCAGAGCACCTGACTTTTAATCAGGGTGTCGGAGGTTCGACTCCTCCATGGCTCACCATTAATATTATTAACGCGGGGTAGAGCAGTCCGGTAGCTCGTCGGGCTCATAACCCGGAGGTCGTCGGTTCGAATCCGACCCCCGCAACCAATTTTAATTTTATAATGTATACTTTAATTAATACCATAACTGATTATTAATTAGAGTGTCGGAGAATACTTTAATAGTTTATTACTAACGCGGGATAGAGCAGTCCGGTAGCTCGTCGGGCTCATAACCCGGAGGTCGTCGGTTCGAATCCGCCTCCCGCAACCAATTTTATAATATGATTATGATATTGTGCGGGAATAGCTCAGTTGGCTAGAGCACCAGCCTTCCAAGCTGGGTGTCGTCGGTTCGAGTCCGATTTCCCGCTCCATTAAAAGAATATATAATATTTTGCCGGGGTGGCGGAATTGGCAGACGCATCGGACTTAAAATCCGATGGGCCTTTGTGCCCGTGTGGGTTCGAGTCCCACCCCCGGCACCATTTTTACAATTTAATAGTTTTATTAATCGGAGCGTGGCGCAGCCTGGTAGCGCACCTGGTTTGGGACCAGGGGGTCGAAGGTTCAAATCCTTTCGCTCCGACCATTTCTTTATAGATTTATCTTATTCCTTCTTTTAATGAAGGGATTTTTATTTATTATTTTTTAATTTTAACTTCACATTTGTTGTAAAATGTTATATAATGAATAAAATACTTACATAATTATAGGGGGAGCATATGAATGGCTAAAGGTATTTTAATTGTTGATGATGCGCAATTTATGCGTACTATGTTAAAACAACTAGTTGAAGATAATGGTTATGATGTATTGGGAGAAGCAGAAAATGGACAAGAAGCTATTGAATTATATAAAGAACTTAGTCCTGATGTGGTTACCATGGATATTACTATGCCAGATATGGATGGTATTGAAGCTACTAAGGGAATCTTAGATTTTGATCCTAATGCTAAGATTATTATGTGTAGTGCAATGGGACAAAAGCCAATGGTAATTGATGCTTTAGAAGCTGGAGCGAAGGACTTTATAGTTAAACCAATTCAACCAGATAAGGTAAAAGAGACTTTGGATTCAATACTAGGCTAAATCAAAAATATAAAAATCATAAAAGAGAGTAGGGGAATTCCCCTACTCTCTTTTTAATATGCAATTTTCATTACTTAAGAATGTATGTATAACTAAATCTTATTGCACTTTTAAGAGGGATTTTATAATTTATCACGAAAATTATAAAGGGGGCTTAAAGATATTATAGTTATTACTAAATAAACTTCCTTTTATAAAGGGGGATAAAGAATGAATTCAGAAGAAGAAGAAAGATTTCAACAGATTATGGCACAACTATTTGGTGAAAATGCCTTGCAGGATAAAGATAAGAATATTTCTCATTCTAATAATGATAAACCCCAATCTGCTAATTCATTAGAAGAAGGCGAAATGGAAGTTGCTACAAAAATGGCTGAATATGAGTTAGATCAATTACGAAAAGCTTTTATTAATTTTCAGAAAGAGATTAGAGATTTAGTTTTACTAAAATATTCAACTCAATTTTTATTAGATTATAGTAGTTATTGTGAAGAATTAGAGAACTTGTTACTTAACTGGGATGGTTCTAAAGATGAAGAGTTTATTGTTGAAGATGATCTTCGCAATCAAATTCTAACTGATATTTATGAGAAGTATATAGAGCAGATGGATAATGAGGATGATAATTGAATAATTTTTGTATAATAAATCCCTATGGTACTTGCAAGTACCATAGGGATTTATTATAATTAGGGATGTATAACAAATTGTGAAGGAGTTTATTCATCCTTTCGGAAATATAATAGTTAGTATATAATTAGAGATACTAATGGGAGGCAAAAAGGAGGAATAATAATTGTTTGATTTTGAAATTCCTAATTATAAAGTTTTAGAAATTGATAAATTAGTATTTGATTATAATGGTACATTAGCTTGTGATGGCATTCCAGTTTCAGGAGTTAAAGAGAAATTAGATAAATTAGCAATAGATTTTGAAATATATGTTTTAACTGCTGATACTTTTGGTACTGTAAAAAAAGAGTTAAAAGATGTAGATGTAGAAATTGTTATAGTTGATAAAAAAAATGGAACTAAATTTAAAGAAAATTTTATTCAAGACTTAAATAAGGATAGCGTAATTGCAGTAGGTAATGGTAATAATGATACTTTGATGTTAGCAAGAGCTAGTTTGGGAATACTGATTTTAGGTTTAGAAGGGGCAGCAACTGAAAGTTTATTGAAATCTGATTTAATAGTTAGAAATATCAATGATGTTTTAGATATTTTATTAAATCCGAAACGTTTAGTTGCTTCTTTAAGAAAGTAGTTTTTAGTAGAGGTAGTTAGGAGGTTAAACTGAATGCAACTAAAGACTTTAAAGATGTTAGTTAAGTTAATAGACAAAGGTAGTTTTTCAGTAGTAGCAGATGAATTAAATTTAACTCAACCAGCAGTTAGTATGCAAATTAAATCTTTAGAAAAAAAGTTTGATACTAATCTTGTATTTAGACAAGGAGGGGAAGTTAAACTTACTCCTGCTGGAAAAGTAGTATATCATCAAGCTAAACAGATATTAAATAACTGGGAGCTGGCTAAATTAGAGGTTGAACGATTAAAAGGAGAAACATATGGACAATTAGTAATCGGAGCTAGTACTATTCCCTCTGAATATCTTTTACCAGATTTATTGGCTAAGTTTTGTAATAAGTTCCCTGAAGTAAAAGTTTTGATGGAAGTAGGCGACAGTGCTAAAATTGTTGATAATTTAGTAAATCGAGAAGTAGATTTAGTAATAGTTGGTTTTAAACCAAAGAAAAAAGAATTTAAATCTATATCAATATTAGAGGATCGTTTAGTCTTAATTCTTCCTAATGAACATAGATTAGTTAATAAGAATTTAGTAACTATTAATGAATTAGAACAGGAAAGAATGTTAATTAGAGAAGAAGGTTCTGGGACTAGAAAAGCTATGTTAGCTGGTTTAAATGATGCAGGGATAAGTAAACGTGATTTAAATATTGTTGTTCGTTTAGGGAGTACTGAATCGATTATTTCTGCTGTAGAAGCTGGAGTAGGGATTTCATTTGTATCAGAATTAGCAGCTAGAAAAGCAGTAGATAGTGGAAGAGTTAAGCAAGTTGAGGTTGCTGATATGTTAATAAGTAGGAAATTATTTTTAGCGTATCGTAGAGAACGGGAAGAAGAATTATTAATTAAAAAATTTATTGAGATTTTTTAGTAATATAGCCTTTACTTTTAATAAATATATGATAAAATATAAATAGATTAGACTAGATTAGAATAGAAGAGGAGAGATGAGAAGATGAAAATGAGAAGATTTGTAGAAGCAGGTTTGATGTTGGCTATTGGATTTGTCTTGCATAGTATTATGCCGCCAATTATACTAGGAATGCGGCCGGATTTAAGTTTAGTTATGTTATTTGTAGTGGTTATGCTTTATAGGGATTTTAAATTGACGTTAATTTCAGGAATAGTGGCAGGAATCATTTCAGCTTTTACTACTACTTTTCCTGGTGGGCAACTACCTAATTTAATTGATAAGCCCTTAACTGCTATGTTAATTTTAGGAATAATCCTTTTAATGAAAAGTATGAATTTAAATAGTAAATTACAAGCAGGCATTATAGCAATGGTAGGTACGATTATTAGTGGAACTTTATTTTTAGGAAGTGCTTTACTAATTGTTGGTTTACCGGGACCTTTTAAAGCGCTTTTTCTGTCAATAGTTTTACCAACTGCAGTAATGAATACAATTTTCTTATATATATTATACCCTATTGTGTCTAATGTTAAGCAGATGACCGGTAGTACAGAAGTAAATAGTGTAAATTCAACAGCCTAATAATTAGGCTGTTTTTTCATAGCTTAAATTAATGATAGAAGGAGGGATTCCCTATCCTAGATTGGCCAGGTAAAGAAAGAATAAATAATATCAATTCTTGTTCAGCGCGAGTAAAAGAGGTCTATGGAGATTTAAAAGCAGATGGACAGAATAAATTGTTTTTAGGGGATAACAGACAGGTTTTAGCTTATTTATTGAATGGTTATCAAAAGAGTATAGATTTAATTTACATTGATCCTCCTTTTAGCAGTAATAGAGATTATAATAAATCTATAAAATTAAAAAATACTGATTTAGATATTGGTTATACTTTTGTTGAAGAGAAACAATATAATGATAAGTGGAAGCTAGAAGAGTATTTGCAGTTTATGTATGAACGATTGCAGATTATGAAGGAACTTTTAAGTGAAAAAGGAAGTATATTTCTTCATCTTGATTGGCGAATGGATAGTTACCTTAGAGTAATGTTGGATGAGATATTTAAACCTGATAACTTTATTAATAGAATAGTATGGAAGGCTACAAATAGTTCCAAGTCTCAAACTAAAGGTTTAGGTAAACAACATAATAGTATTCTTTGGTATGCCAAAGATAAAGATAGTATGACTTGGAATCAGGTTTATAGACCTCCCACTAAAGAGTATAAAGCTAGATTTACATATAATGATAATGATGGTAGAGGACTATATCAAACAGTGCCGTTAGTGGCAAGAGGAGTACAGAATACTCCCAATCGGAAGAGTTTTGAATTTAATGGAGTAGTCGATAAGTGGCTTTATTCTAAAGAAAAGTTGGAAGAATGGTGGGAAGATAATAGAATTCATGAGACTAGAGGGGGGAATTATCGAAAGAAAGTTTATCTTAAAGATTGTGACGGACCACCGGTATCTGATATTTGGGTTGATAAAGGGGTAGCTCCTATCCAAAAAGAAGCATATCCAACCCAAAAACCTGAATCATTATTAGAAAGAATAATTGAATTAGCTTCTGATGAAGGAAATATAGTAGGGGATTTCTTTTGTGGTAGTGGAACGACTTTATCAGTAGCTGAAAAATTAAATAGGAGATGGATAGGTGCTGATATAAATAAGGTTGCTGTCCAGACTACTAGAGATAGGATTTTAAATTTAAATTCTGAAGTTGATTTTAAAGTAAGCACAGTTTCTACGAATAAATTATATAATGATGTTGAAAATGAAAGTGGTCTGAAACCGACGGTTAATTTGAAGACAAAATTGGTTAATAAAGAATTAACTATTAATGTAGTTGATTTTTATTCACCAGAATTAATAGAAAAACTTCAAGAACAGCAACAAGATGTTGAAATTCAAGATTTTATACAGGTAATTAGTTCAGTTCACATTGATTTTAATTATAAAGGTACATTTAATCCAACTTATATTCAGACTGATAAAATAGAAAAAGAAATCCAACATTCTTATCAAAATTCAGGGAATTATCAGGTTGCTATTCAACTTAGTGACATTTTAGGTCATGAGGTATTGAGAGTAATTAAGGTAGATATAAATGAAGATTAAATAAGGGGGGTTATAATGAAGTTAGGAGTAATATCTAAGTTTATGAATGTAAGAAAAAGCCACTAATAAAAAGTGGCTTTAAGTCTTATGATATATAAGAAGATATTCCTCTAAGTGTTAGGGATTTAAACCAAAGAAATCCACTAGAGTCTAAGGTTATTTCTTGATCTTTAAAGTTTCTTGCTAAAGTCTTGTGAAGATAAATATTATAGTCATCGACTTCACGTGTTTGATACTTAAAAGAATTATCAGGCTTGCCTATATTCACGACAGGCTTATAAGTAGTGCCACATCAGCCACCTGATATTTTTAAGAAAGTTATTGTTGCTTCTTTTTGGCCGGACTTTTTGTCTATTAATTCTTTGGCTTTATCTGTAATTTTAATCTGATTTGCCATAGAAATCACCTCTTTCTTTATTGTATTATTTATTGTAAGTTATATTATGTTTACATATGTTAATTTCATGATTGAAATTATTTTACCCTTTTATAATTTCTTGATAAATATTATTTTACCTTTATTTTTTAAAATTTTAAAATTAGGAGGAATATGAAATGGAAGTAAAAGAAGCTATTCAGAAGAGAAGAAGTATTAGAAGTTTTAATCAAGATAAGGTAAGTAAAGAAGATATAGATCAAATTTTAGAGGCTGGAAGATTAGCGCCTTCAGGAACTAATCTTCAACCTTGGCGATTTGTTGTGGTAGAATCAGAAGAGATGAGAGATAGATTAAAAGATTGTACTTTAGATTTTGTAGCAGAAGCTCCAGTAGTTATAGCCTGTTGTGTTGATAAAAATTCTATAAAAAATAGAAAGAGAAGAATTGTTGAATTACATAAAGCTGGAGCATTTAAAGGAACTGAACTTGAGAAGATTGATACATCTAAGTATAAAGGTAAAAAGATGGATGAGGTAGAGATTAAGAATTATTTATATTTAAATTGTACTATTGCTATTGAACATATGATTTTGCAGGCAACAGAATTAGGTTTAGGTAGTTGTTGGATAATGATGTTTAATAAAACAAAAACGAGAGAGTTATTAGAATTAGATAATAATTTAGAGTTGGTTTCATTAATACCAATCGGTTACTATGATGAAAATCCAGCCCCAAGACCGAGATTATCATTAGATGAGATAGTGGTTGATAGAGTTTAAGGAACTGATTAAATATAATTTATAGTTTAAGTGAGGGGTTATAAATAATCCCTCACTTTTTTATATGGAATGATTAAATATATTTTAGAATAAGTTATATTTTAATCAATATAATATACTTATAAAGTGGTTTAATAATATCTTCGAGAGCCGAAAGGAGGCAAAAGATAGTGGATAAAGATGATGAAGAAAATATTAATAGAGATGAAAAAAGAGATATAAATGATTTAACTGATCTCGATGAAAAAGATTTTGATAAAGAAGATATAACAATTATTAAAAGAACTTTAATTAAATTGGTAGAAGATTTTCATAAATTTGGTGTAGCAGAATATATTGAAATTATTCGCTCACCTAAGAGAATGATTTATATTAATTTTTTAGCAGGTTTAGCTAGAGGTTTAGGTGTGGTTGTTGGAGCAACTTTATTAGGCGCTATCTTTCTATCAATTTTATTTAGAATGGCCGATCTTAATCTGCCGGTAATCGGAGAGTATATTGCTAGGTTGGTTCGAATAGTAAAACAAAATTTGTAATGAATAAATGATGATAAGCTACAGAAACTATTAAATAAGTACAAAGTTATTAATGTAGTCTTTAATTATAATTTTAATCATAATAGGAGGAGATTAAAAAGATGTATCAGGATAATGAGCATTATAAGAGACAGTTATTGAGGGAAAAACAACGATTACTAGAGCAGATTGAAAATATAGATGATACGAATTATACCGGCTTAGGTCATAGTGTTAGAGAATCGACTAGTGAACTTTCTAATTATGATAATCACCCTGCAGACCAGGCGCTTAATACTTATGAACGGGAGAAAGACTTAGGATTAAGAGATAACGCTTATCAACTTTTGAAGCAAGTAGAAGATGCTTTAGAGCAAATAGAGTCTGGTAATTATGGTGTTTGTGAATCATGTGGTCAGTCAATTAATGAGGAAAGACTGGATATAATGCCTTATACTACTTACTGTGCTGAATGTAGAGAAAAGTATGATATGGCTTTTGAAACTACTGACCGTCCAGTTGAAGAAGATGTTTTGGAGCCATATGGACGAGCCTTTAATGATAATACAGGAGATGTTGGTTTTGATGGTGAAGATAGTTGGCAAGCAGTAGCACAATATGGAACTTCTAATACTCCTTCAGATGTTGCTGACGCAGTGGAACAAGCTGATGTTTATATAGATTCTAATGAAGCACATGGTAGCGTAGATTGGACAGATAGAGTTAGTGATCAAGGATTTACAACAGGAGATGAAGAATTCGATGATGAAAATATAGTAAGCTGGCAGCCTACTACTGGAGCAGAAGAATTAGAAGATATTCAAGCATTAGATGAGCTAGAGGATTTAGGTGAAATGGAAGAGGTTGAAAAATTAGAAGAAGAATTAGCTGAAGCAACAGAAGATGAATTTAAAGAAGAAATGAGTCAAGGTGCAGATTTTGAAGAAAAATTTGAATGGAAAGAAGATTAACTAATTTTAACACCAAGAGAGTCTAACTCTCTTGTTTTTTTTATTCAATTATGCTAAAATAAGTACTATACTAAAATGTAAATAGAGTTTAATGAGAGATGGAGGCAGAATAGATGTTAGTTTTCATTGTAGCATTAATAATTTTAATCTTAGACCAAGTTACTAAATTAATTATAGTCCAGAATTTTCATGTGAGTGAGTCGCTTCCATTTATTGAAGATATATTTCATTTAACCTATGTTAAAAATTTTGGAGCAGCTTTTGGGATTTTAACTAATCAGAGGTTGTTTTTTATTATTGTTACTTTACTTGTAATTATAATTTTATTAGCTTTATATAAGCAGATTAGTAAACAGGGAGTATTAATTAAGATTGCCACAGGTTTAGGAATTGGTGGCGCCATTGGTAATTTAATAGATCGAATTAGAGTAGGATATGTAATCGATTTCTTAGATTTTAGAGTTTGGCCTGTATTTAATATTGCTGATTCAGCTATAGTAATTGGAGTTGGAATCTTTTTTTATTGGGCAATTATTTTGGATGGAATGGAGTGATAGTTAATGGCAGAAGAAATAGAATTTATAATTGATCAAGCACAAGTTGACAAGCGAGTAGACAAATTTTTAGCTGAGCAGAATGAAGAATTATCGAGAACGTATATTCAAAAATTAATAGGTAAAAAAAATGTAACCGTTAATGGTAGGGAAGAAAAGAGTAGTTATAGCTTACAGTTAAATGATAAAGTTAAGTTAATGGTTCCTGAACCCGAACAAATTGATTTAAAACCTGAAGAGATTCCATTGGAAATTATTTATGAAGATAGTGATATAATAGTTATTAATAAACAGCCTGATTTAGTAATTCATCCGTCTCCGGGACATGAGAGTGGAACTTTAGTTAATGCTTTATTATATCATTGTGATAATCTGTCTGGAATTAGCGGTAAGATAAGGCCAGGAATAGTACATAGATTAGATAAGGATACTTCTGGAGTATTGGTAGTAGCTAAGAATGATCAAGCACATCTTAATTTATCTGAACAGTTTAAAGATAGAGAAACAAAGAAGATATACCTTACTTTAGTAGAAGGAAATGTTCAATACAATAAAGGGAAGATAGATGCAGCTATAGGTAGAGATCCTAAAGATCGTAAGAAGATGACAGTAACAAAATATAATAGTAAAAAAGCAGTTTCTAGATTTGAAGTCTTAAAAAGATTTGGAGACTATACTTGGGTAGAGGTTAAGTTAGAGACTGGACGTACTCATCAAATTAGGGTACATATGGATTATTTAGATAATCCAATAGTTGGTGATCAAACTTATGGATATAATAAACAGAACCTAAAAGTTGACCGACAAATGTTACATGCTTATCGATTAGGTTTTACTCATCCAACTAAGAATGAATGGATGGAATTTGAAGCAGAACTTCCAGTAGATATGAAAGAGGTATTAAATGATTTAGAAGGTTAATGTTAAATGAGATAATAGTTAGATTTTCTAGTATTAGTTGGAATGATAGTTAGTAAGTAAGTAAGAATAAATAGATCAAATATTAATTATTGATAATAATTCACAAAAGGAGGTGGCTTAATTAACCCCCTTGCGCCAGGGAAGGAGTATTAATTTAATCTTTTATATTTAAAATTTGGGAGGGAATAAATATTATGACAAATGTAGAGTTAAATTGGAATGAAGAAATGAAGTACGATGCTAAAGGTGATGCTGAAATTGATATAAGTATTGATGGCCACAAAAAGGAGGGAGCAAATCCTCCAGAAATATTTTTGATGGGAGCAGCTAGCTGTGTTAGTATTCATTTAACTATGGTTTTAAAGAAAATGAGAATCGAATTAGAAGATTTAAATATTAAAGTTAATGGTGAAAGAGCAGAAGAGTCTCCAAGATACTTTGTTGATATTGAATTTAATTTTGAAGTTACTGCTAAGGATCTTGCAGAAGAGAAGATGGACAGAGCTTTAAATCTAGCAGTAGAGAACTGTGGTATGTTAAATACTATTAGAGAAGAGACTAATCTTACATATAATTATGAATTTAAGTAAGAATTAATTTTTAAGGGAGTGGTATTAATACCACTCCCTTTTTAAAATTTATGCATCTTTAATTGCATCTGTAGGACAGCCTTCTTGTGCTGCTATAGCATCCCCCTCAACATTTTCAGGGATTTGATCTACTATTGCTACTGCTTTTTCATTATCATCCCAGTCAAATACTGCTGGAGAAGTGTCAATACATGCACCACAGCTAATACAAAGCTCTGGATCTACCTTCATAGCTTTTGCCATTTAATTTATCACTCCTTTCAATAATAGTATCAACAAATTCTGAATTTTTATTAATAAATAATAAAATTCTGAATATTTGATTGAGTGTTGACAATAGAGAAGAATTATGTTAGAATTTAATTAATCAAAGTAAATAAAGTCCTTTAAATTAGTCCTGTGAGACTAATAAGGGAAGTTGAAATCTTTACATTTAGTCTAACTATTTAGGTTAGATTATATCTAAATGTAGATAAATTTTGGCCTTCTTATTCCTCGCGGGATGGGAAGGCTTTTTTAATGTCTAATTTGATTAACAGGAGGTATTTAATTGCTAGAGTATAAAAAAGATATTTTAAGTGAAAAGGATATGCAAAGAGCTTTAACTCGAATTGCACATGAAATTTTAGAAAAAAATAATGGATTAGAAGATTTAGCTATTATTGGAATTAGAACGCGAGGAGTACCTTTAGCAAGAAGAATTGCTGACAAGATAGGAGAGATTGAAGGAGAAGAGGTTGCAGATGGGATATTAGATATTACACTTTATCGTGATGATTTAACGACTGTGGCCCAGCAGCCAATTGTGCATCAGACTGAGATTCCATTTGATATTACTGATAAGAAAGTAGTATTAGTAGATGATGTTTTATATACGGGGCGGACAGTTAGAGCTGCTTTAGATGCCTTAGTAGATTTAGGAAGACCAAATGTTATTCAATTAGCAATCTTAATAGATAGAGGTCATCGTGAATTACCTATTAGGCCTGACTTCGTTGGAAAGAATTTGCCGACTTCTACTGGTGAGGTTGTGGAGGTTAAATTAAAAGAAGTAGATGGTGAAGATATAGTTGTTTTAAAAGAATATACAGACTAACTAATTAAGAAAATAGAATAAGGCCCTTTTAAATTGGTCCTGTGAGGCTAATAAGGGGATGAAGAATTACTTATCTAATATATATGTGTTTAGAGTAAGTATTTTTAGACCTCCTTATAGCCTGACTAGGTTATAAGGAGGTCTTTTCTTATTAAATATTAAGTTTTAGGAAATATTAAAGCATATAGGAGGCGAATTAAAATGAAAAAGAGTTTAAGAGCAGGGGAATTACCGATTTCAAGAAAAGTAATTTTAGGGATTCAACATATGTTTGCTATGTTTGGAGCAACAGTATTAGTGCCGAATTTGACAGGTTTGAATCCGTCAGTAGCATTATTTACTTCAGCGGTAGGTACAATAATCTTTCATGTTATTACTAAAGGGCAGGTTCCGGCTTACCTAGGTTCATCATTTGCATTTATTGCTCCAATTATTGCGGCTAAAGAAGCTTTTGGGATTCCAGGGGCAATGATCGGGAGTTTAACTGCAGGTTTAATTTATATACTTATGTCAGGAGTAATTAGAACGATTGGAACAGATTTTATTGAGAAGTATTTGCCCCCAGTAGTAGTAGGACCGGTAATTATGACCATCGGTTTAGGTTTAGCTCCTACAGCTAAGGATATGGCATCTGCTCATTTACCGACAGCAATCTTTACTCTGGCTGTAACCATTGTTATTAGTATTTTTGCTAAAGGATTACTGAAAGTAATTCCTATCTTAATCGGAATTATTTCTGGATATATATTTGCATTCTATTTTGGAATTGTCGATTTAGCACCGGTACAGGAAGCTGCTTGGTTAGCTATGCCTAACTTCTCGCTACCGAGTGTAAGTGAGTTTTCGGCTAGTTTACCGGCTGTCTTAATTATAGCACCGATTGCAATTGTAACTATGGTAGAACATTTAGGAGATGTATTAGCTTTAGGTAGTACAGTAGATAGAGAATTCATTGAAGAGCCAGGTTTGCATAGAACCTTATTAGGAGATGGAGTTGCTACAGCATTTGCAGCATTATTAGGTGGACCGCCAAATACGACTTATGGTGAAAATATTGGAGTATTAGCAATTACTAAAGTACACAATCCAGTAGTTATCGAATTCGCTGCTGTCTTCGTCTTAGGAATGAGTTTTATTCAAAAGGTAGGGGCCTTAATTAGAACTATTCCACCGGCAGTTATGGGAGGAATTGTAATCCTACTCTTTGGAATGATTGCAGCCATAGGATTGAGGACTTTAATTGAAAACCAAGTTGACTTAAGTAATAATAGAAATTTAGTAATCGTTTCGACTATCTTAGTAATAGGAATTAGTGGGTTAGCATTTAATATCCCAGGTTTAGATGTTGAACTAGCAGGTATGGGGTTAGCTGCTATTGTAGGAATTATCTTAAATATCTTATTACCTGAAAGTATTCAATCTAATCCTCAGGAAACAGAATAGAAGAATGAAAGCTTAGCATGAAATATTTTTAAAGGAATTTTTTATAGAAAGAAGTTTTTATAGAAAAAAAGGAGGGGTAATATGAGTTTGAAACATAAGGATCTTGTGGATTTAAAGGACTTGACTAAAGAAGAGATAGAGTTAACTTTAGACACAGCAGAATCTATGAAGGAGATATTTACCCGGTCTATTAAGAAGGTTCCTACTTTAAGGGGGAAGACAGTAGTCAGCCTCTTTTATGAACCTAGTACTCGAACTAAATCTTCATTTGATTTAGCAGGAAAACGGTTAAGTGCTGATATGATGAGTTTATCAGTGTCTACTAGTAGTGTAGTTAAAGGAGAGAGTTTAGTTGATACTGCCATGAATTTAGAAGTCATGGGAGCAGATGTAGTAATTATTCGGCACGGCATTCCAGGGTCTCCACATTTATTAGCAGAAACAATAGATGCTGCAGTTTTAAATGCTGGTGATGGTTCTCATGCCCATCCAACACAGGCTTTATTAGATATGTATACCATTAGAGAGAAAAGAGGTAAGATTGAAGGCGAGACAGTATTGATTGTGGGAGATATTAAGCATAGTAGAGTAGCTAGATCAAATATCTGGGCCTTAAATAAATTAGGAGCTAAGGTGAGAGTAGCTGGACCTCCAACTTTAATTCCACCAGAGATTGAGCGGATGGGAGTAGAAGTTTATTATGACTTACAGAAGGCATTAGAAGGAGTAGATGTAGTAAATATTTTAAGAATTCAGTTAGAACGACAGGAAGGTGGATTCTTACCTAGCTTAAGAGAGTATACAAAATTTTATGGAATAAATGAAGAGGTTTTGAAGCTAGTAGGTGATGATGTGACGATAATGCATCCTGGACCTATGAATCGAGGAGTAGAGATTATGCCTGAAGTTGCTTACGGAAATGACTCAGTAATTTTAGAACAAGTCCCTAATGGAGTGGCAATTAGAATGGCATTATTATACCTATTAACCGGAGGTGAGCAAATTGAAAAGACTACTAATTAAAGGTGGAAGAGTTATTAGTCCAGCTGATGGTTTAAATGACAAATTAGATATTCTAATTGTAGATGGTAAGATAGCAGAAATTAGTGAAGAGATTGAAGATGCTCAAGCAGAGATGATAAATGCACTTGATAAAATAGTAACTCCTGGTTTAATAGATATGCATGTTCATTTAAGAGAACCAGGTTTTGAGCATAAAGAGACAATTGAAAGTGGAACTAAGAGTGCGGCTGCCGGTGGCTTTACTTCTGTAGCCTGTATGCCTAATACTAATCCAGTTGTTGATAATGCTACAGTAGTTGATTCTATTATGGATAGAACAAAAGCAAACGCGAAAGTAAATGTTTTTCCAATTGGGAGTATTACTAAAGAATTGGCAGGTGAAGAATTAGCGGAAATTGGCTTTATGGCTGAAGCAGGAATAGTTGCTGTCTCTGATGATGGTAAAACGGTTAAAGATTCTTCATTAATGAGACTTGCTTTGGAATATGTTAAAGCTTTTGATCTACCAGTAATTACTCATTGTGAAGATGAAACATTAGTTAAGGAAGGCGTAGTAAATGAGGGATATTATTCAACAATTACTGGTCTTCCAGGAATACCAACAGCTGCCGAAGAAATTATGGTGGCTCGAGATATTAGATTAGCAGAAATGACTAATACTCCTTTGCATATTGCTCATGTAAGTACTAAAGGGGCAGTAGAGATAATTAGGGCAGCTAAGCAAAGAGGAGTAGAGGTTACTGCCGAAGTTACACCTCACCACTTTACTCTAACCGATGAAGAAATTACAACTTTTGATACTAATATTAAAGTGAATCCACCATTGAGGTCTGCCGAAGATGTAGAGGCTATTAAAGAAGGCTTAGTTGATGGAACAATCGATGTAATTGCAACTGATCATGCACCTCACGCTTGGGAAGAGAAAGATGTAGAATTCAATTACGCGCCTTTTGGAATTTCAGGTTTAGAGACGGCACTTTCCTTAGTAATTACTGAATTAGTAAAACCAGGGATTTTAACTATAGAAGAAGCTATTGAGAAATTAACTATTAATCCAGCCCAAGTTTTAAATATAGATAAAGGTAGATTAGAGGTTGAAAAGGAAGCAGATTTGACAGTGATTGATTTGGATGAAAAATATAGAGTTGATATAGATAAATTTTATTCTAAAGGCAAGAATACACCATTTGCTAATCAAAAGTTATATGGCAAACCTATGTTAACTATAGTGAATGGTAAACAGGTGATGAAGGATAATCAAATTCTATAAGGGGGATTTATATTGTCTAACTTTACTGATAAATTAAAGGCAGCTATAGATGAAAAAGAAAGCTTTGTTTGTGTCGGTTTAGATCCTAGATTGAATCGAATTCCAGATCATATAAAAGAAGAAGTAGTTAAAGAGTACGGTAAGACTAAAGAAGCAGTGGCAGAGATATTTATTAAATTTAACAAAGGAATAATTGATGCTGTACATCAGCATGTACCAATCGTTAAACCCCAAATTGCTTTTTATGAACAGTATGGCCATCAAGGGATTAGAGCCTATGAAGAGACGATAAAGTATGCTCAAAAAAAAGGGCTTTTAGTAATTGCTGATGCTAAACGAAATGATATCGGTTCTACAGCTCAAGCATATGCTGATGGCTACTTAGGAGAAGTTGATTTTTGGGAAGAGAGTGAATTTGGTTTTGGAGCCGATGCTTTAACGGTTAATGGATATTTAGGGATAGATGGGATTCAACCATTTATAGATTCCTGTGAAGATTATGGTAAAGGAATCTTCATTTTAGTAAGAACCTCTAATCCATCGGCTGGAGACTTACAGGATTTAGAGACAGATAACGGAAAGGTTTATGAAACTATGGCTGAATTAGTTAATGATTGGAGAATAGAGAGTAAAGGTAAGAACGGTTATTCGGCCGTAGGTGCTGTAGTGGGGGCTACTTATCCACAAGAAGCTGAAGAGTTGAGAGAAGTAATGAAAGAATCATACTTTTTGGTACCTGGTTATGGAGCTCAGGGAGCTGGTGCAAAAGAAGTTATTCCAGCTTTTAACGAAGATGGTTATGGAGCTGTTGTTAATTCTGCCCGCGGAATTATCTTTGCTTATGAACGGAAACCATGGCAGGAGCAATTCTCGGCTGAGGAATATCAAGAGGCTTCACAAGCAGCAGTAAAAGCTATGCGAAATGATATTAATGAAACTTTAGATGAGTATGGTAAGTTACCTTGGTAGATAATCTGTGAAAGGAGGATGTATATATGGAAGCAAAATTAGTATTAGAAGATGGCACAATATTTGTTGGTAAGAGTTTTGGAGCTACTGATAAAACTGGGGGAGAGATAGTTTTTAATACGAGTATGACTGGATATCAAGAAATTCTGACTGATGCTTCATATAAAGGTGAAATAGTGACGATGACTTATCCTCTGATTGGGAATTATGGAATTAATGAAGATGATATAGAGTCTTTTCAGCCACATGTTAATGGGTTTATCGTTAAAGAGTTTTGTGCTCAACCTAGTAATTGGAGGTCACTTAATAAGTTAGATGATTATTTAAAGGAGAATAATATTGTAGGAATTTCTGATATAGATACGCGAGCTTTAACTAAAAAATTACGGATTCACGGAACTATGAGAGGAATTATTACCACTGACCAAGCTTCAGAAGATGAGTTAATTGCTAAAGCTAAAGCAGCTCCAGGACTTTCTGGGCGAGATTTAGTTAGTGAAGTAACGACCCAAGAGAGCTATGAACTTATTGGGGATGGTTATAGAGTAGTATTAATGGATTTTGGAGCTAAGAAGAATATTGTTAGGTCGTTAAGTGAGGTAGGTTGTGAAGTAATAGTGGTTCCAGCAGATACGTCTGCTAAGAAAATATTAAATTTTAATCCAGATGGGGTTATGTTATCGAATGGGCCAGGTGATCCACAGGATGTACCGTATGCGGTAGAGACGGTAAAGGAATTACTTGATGAAAAGCCGATATTTGGTATATGTTTAGGACATCAGATTTTAGGAATAGCTTTAGGAGCAGACACTTATAAGCTGAAGTTTGGACATCGAGGAGCTAATCATCCAGTACAAGATTTAAAGACAGAGAAGGTCTACATTACTCCACAAAATCATGGATTTGCCATAAAAGAGGAGTCATTAGACCTAGAAAAAGCAGAGGTTACCCATAAAAACTTAAATGATGGGACTATAGAAGGGATTCGTCATCGAAGTTTACCGGCGTTTTCAGTACAATACCATCCGGAAGCTTCACCGGGTCCACAAGATTCAAAGTATTTATTTGATGAATTTATTGATTTAATGGCTAAAGAAGAGGAATGCAAAGCGATAAGTTAAGATTAAAACTATTTAAAGTAGCTAACTATTAAATAATTAGGGGGTCAAATAATGCCAAAGCGAAAAGACTTAGATAGAGTAATGGTAATCGGTTCAGGTCCAATCATTATTGGGCAAGCAGCAGAGTTTGATTATGCAGGAACACAAGCTTGTCGAGCGTTAAAGGATGAAGGGATAGAGGTTATATTGGTTAATAGTAATCCTGCTACAATTATGACAGATCAAAATATTGCTGATAGGGTTTATATAGAGCCGTTAACAGTCGATGTGGTTGCTGAAATAATTAAACAAGAGAACCCAGATGGCTTATTACCGACTCTAGGAGGACAGACGGGATTAAATATTGCTTCGGAATTAGCTGAAAAAGGATTGTTAGATGAACTTGATATAGAGTTTTTAGGTACTTCATTAGAGACTATTCAGAAGGCGGAAGATAGAGATAAATTTATTGATATGTTAAAAGAGATTGATGAGCCTGTCTTAGAGAGTAAGATTGCTGCTAATTTAGAGGAAGCTAAAGAGATAGCAGCAGGGATTGGTTACCCAATAATTGTTAGACCAGCTTATACTTTAGGTGGAACTGGTGGGGGAATTGCAGATAATCCAGCAGAGTTAGATGAAGTTGTTTCCCGAGGATTAAAACATAGCTTAATTGATCAAGTATTGATTGAAAAGAGTATTGCCGGTTGGAAGGAAGTAGAGTATGAGGTAATGAGAGATGGAGCTGATAATTGTATTACTGTTTGTAATATGGAGAATTTTGATCCAGTAGGGATTCATACTGGAGATAGTATAGTAGTAGCTCCTAGTCAGACGCTTTCTGATAAGGAATATCAGATGTTGAGAACTTCATCCTTAAAGATAATTAGAGAATTAGGGATTGAAGGTGGTTGTAATGTGCAGTTTGCTCTAAATCCAGATAGTTTTCAATATTACATTATTGAGGTGAATCCACGAGTAAGTCGTTCCAGTGCTTTAGCTTCAAAAGCGACAGGATATCCAATTGCTAAGGTAGCTACTAAGATTGCCATGGGGATGACTCTGGCCGAAATAAAGAATGCAATTACTAAGAAGACATACGCTTGTTTTGAACCGGCTTTAGATTATATTGTCTTTAAGATTCCACGGTGGCCTTTTGATAAATTTCACTATGCTGACCGTGAATTAGGTACTCAGATGAAGGCTACTGGAGAGGTAATGGCTATAGACAGACTCTTTGAAGCTTCATTATTAAAGGCAGTACGTTCCTTAGAGATTGGCGCTTACAGTTTACGACTACCAGGGAGTGAAGAATGGTCAACTGAAGAGATTGAAGATTATTTAGTAGATGCTGATGATGAACGACTTTTTGTTATAGCTGAGGCATTAAGAAGAGGTTGGTCGATTGATAGGATTCACGATATTACTGAAGTAGATGAATTTTTCTTATGGAAGATGCAGAATATCATTGATTATGAAAAGAAGATTAAAGAGGCTGATGAGTTGACTTCTGAACTTTTACAGGAGGCTAAGAAGTTAGGATTTTCTGATAAGGATATTGCAGTCTTAAGAGAGAGAAATGAAGATGAGATTAGAAGCCTTAGAGAAGAAGAAGAAGTAGAACCGGTATATAAGATGGTAGATACTTGTGCTGCTGAGTTTGAGGCAGAGACACCTTATTACTATTCTTCTTATGAACGGGAAAATGAATCAGTGGTAACACCAAAAAAGAAAGCAATGGTAATCGGTTCTGGACCAATTCGTATCGGTCAAGGAATAGAGTTTGATTACTGTAGTGTTCATTCTGCTTGGACTCTCCGGGAAGAAGGATATGAATCGATCATTGTTAATAATAATCCAGAAACAGTTAGTACTGATTTTGATACTTCTGATAGATTATATTTTGAACCGCTGACTAAGGAAGATGTATTAAATATAATTGAGCATGAAGAGCCAGAAGGAGTAGTAGTTCAGTTTGGAGGACAAACAGCAGTAAATTTAGCAGAACCATTGGCTGATGCTGGGGTAGAGATTTTAGGAACATCGGTTAAAGCTATAGATATTGCTGAAGATAGAGATAAATTCATGAATCTATTGACTAAGTTAGATATTCCGACACCGACAGGAAGCACGGTATTTTCGGTTGATGAAGCTAAGGAAGTGGCTGATGAAATCGGTTATCCAGTTTTAGTAAGACCTTCTTATGTACTAGGTGGTAGAGCTATGGAGGTCGTTTATAAAAAAGAAGAGTTATTAGAATATATGGAGAATGCAGTTAAAGCTTCTTCAGAGCATCCAATTTTAATAGATAAATATATAATCGGTAAAGAGATAGAGGTAGATGCCATTTCTGATGGAGAGAATGTTTTAATTCCAGGTATAATGGAGCATATAGAGCGAGCTGGAGTCCATTCAGGAGATAGTATTGCAGTTTATCCGCAGCAGTCACTAAGCCCACAAGAAAAAGAGAAAGTTATCGACTATACAATTAAATTAGGTAAAGCATTGAATGTAAAAGGATTAGTTAATATTCAATATGTTGTCTATGATGGAGAAGTCTATGTTATAGAAGTAAATCCTCGTTCCAGCCGAACTATTCCTTACTTGAGTAAAGTAACGGGAGTGCCTATGGTCCAACTGGCTACTAAGGCAATGTTAGGTAGCAAACTACAAGACTTAGGATATGAAAGTGGCTTATGGCCAATACCTGATCATGTAGCAGTAAAAGCGCCGGTCTTCTCTTTCTCTAAACTACAGAAGGTAGATACTTCGTTAGGGCCAGAGATGAAGTCAACGGGTGAGGTTTTAGGAGTAGATTATGATTATGCTAAGGCTCTTTATAAAGCCTTTGTAGCAGCAGGAATAGATATTCCAGAAGATGGCAATATTTTAGCGACTATTGCAGATAAAGATAAGGATGAAGTAATACCATTAGTGAAGAGATTTGCAGAATTAGGTTTTAATATTTTAGCTACTAATGGAACAGCCCAGGCATTACAAGAGATGGGGATCAAAGCTGAAGCCATTAATAAAATCTCCGAAGGGTCACCACATGTTGTGGATTTGATTCGAGAAGATAAGATAGATTTAGTAGTTAATACTTTAACTAAAGGGAAAAAACCAGAACGAGATGGATTTAAGATTAGACGAAATGCTGTGGAACATGGAATTCCTTGTCTAACTTCTTTAGATACTACTAAGGCTATCTTACATGTGTTAGAAGAGATGAAGCTTGAAGGTGAAGAAGGATTTGAACATTTAGCTTTACAAGATTATATGAGTTAAACTCAGATTGAGAGAGGTGATTAATTATGCCCTTACAGACTAAGGGAAAGATCTTAGCTAATAAGCAGGTTAATGAGCAAGATTATAAGCTGGTAGTCTCTGTACCAGAGATTATTGAAGAGTTGGTTCCGGGACAGTTTTTACATGTTAAATGTACTGAGGGGTTAGACCCGTTATTAAGAAGACCCCTTAGTATTCATAAGTATGATGAAGAAAAAGGTGAATTAATTATTCTATATCGAGTATTTGGTAAAGGAACTAAAGCTTTATCGCGAAGAGAGAGCGGCGAAGAGATAGATTTGATGGGACCATTGGGAAATGGATTTGATTTATTCAATTTAAAAGAAAGAATAATGGTAGTCGGTGGTGGAATCGGTAGTGCACCATTGATGGCATTAATAGAACGGCTGGTTGAGCTGAATAAGGAAGTAACAGTTTTAATTGGAGCTAATAATCAGGATCAAATCTTATGTGAATCTAAGTTAAAAGAATTAGCTACTGAACTTAAGTTTGCTACTGTAGATGGTAGCTATGGTTATAAAGGATATATAACAGAGCTTTTAGCTGAAAAATTAAAGCAAAATGAATATGATCAGATATTTGCTTGTGGACCAACACCGATGTTGAAAGCTATGGAACCGGTCATTGAAGATAAAGATATAGATGTACAAGTTTCTCTAGAAGCAAGAATGGGTTGTGGAACTGGGGCGTGCTTATCCTGTGTATGTAAGGTAAAGGTTCAGAATGATGATGGATTTGCATATAAAAAGGTATGTACTGATGGACCGGTATTTAACATGGATGAGGTGATATTAGATGAGTAATCTGAATTTGAAAGTAGATTTAAACGGTTTAGAATTACAGAATCCAGTTTTAACTGCTTCTGGAACTTTTGGTTTTGGTGAAGAGTATAAGGATTATGTTGATTTAAATAGATTAGGTGGAGTTATGGTCAAAGGTACTACGTTGAAACCGAAGGCTGGAAATCCGACTCCTAGAATTGCTGAAACTCCGGCAGGTATGTTGAATGCTATCGGTTTACAGAATCCTGGGGTTGATCACTTCATTAATGAAATTTTACCGCGAATTAAAGATTATGAATTTAAAACGATTGTAAATATCTCTGGTAATACTGTAGATGAATATAAGGAATTAACTGAAAATCTATCGAAGGTAGATGGAGTAGCGGCATTAGAGGTAAATATATCTTGTCCTAATGTGAAGAAAGGTGGCTTAGCCTTTGGAACCGAGCCTGAAATGGCTGCTGGAGTAGTAGAAGCGGTAAAAGAGAATACTGATTTACCGATAATTACTAAGTTATCACCGAATGTAACTGATATAACTGAGATAGCTAAGGCTGTTGAAGAAGCCGGAAGTGATATAATCTCTTTAATTAATACTTTAATAGGAATGAAGATAGATATTGAAAGTCAGAAGCCGATTCTAGCAAATAATATCGGGGGCTTATCCGGACCAGCGATTAGACCAGTAGCAGTACGAATGATTTATCAAGTGGCGCAAACTGTTGATGTGCCGTTAATCGGTATGGGCGGAATCATGAATAGTAGAGATGCAATTGAGTTTTTATTAGCAGGAGCCAGTGCAATATCGATAGGAACTGCTAATTTTACTAATCCAGGTGTGAGTATGGAGATTATAGATGGAATTGAAGATTACTTAGAAGAAAATGGTTATGAATCAGTGGAAGAGATAATTGGATTAGCTTATTAGTAATAGTTAACAATTTTAGACACAGACTTAAAGATAAGAAACTGATAAAATGAGCAATAAATAAAACTGATATAACAGAATATAAATTGATTTTAACTCAGTTTAGATTAAAATAAAAAAGCTTTATAATTAGTAAGCTTATCAACAAAATATTTAGGAGTGATTATTAATGGATAAAGAGAGAGTAGTTGAAATTTTTAAGAAGACTAATGTATTACAGGAAGGGCACTTTAAGTTAACTTCTGGCAAGCATAGCAAGCAGTATTTACAGTGTGCGCAAGTATTACAATATCCAGAATATACTCAAGAATTATGTGATGAGTTAGGGAAAAGATTTGAAGATAAAGAGATAGATTTAGTAATAGCTCCAGCAATCGGAGGAATTATTATCTCATATGCAGTAGGAACAGCCTTAGGTAAAAAGGCAGTCTTTGCAGAACGAAAAGAAGGGGTTATGAAATTACGTAGAGGTTTTACAATACCTAAAGGAGCAAAAGTATTGGTAGTAGAGGATGTAACTACTACTGGAGGCTCGGTTAGAGAAGTAATAGATGTAGTTGAAGAAAATGGCGGTGAAGTCATAGGAGTAGGAATTTTAGTAGATAGAAGCGGAGGAGAAATTGACTTTGGTGTACAGAAGGAAGCATTACTTACATTAGAAGTAGAAGCTTATGACCCGGAAGAATGTCCATTATGTAAAGAAGGAGCAGAGATTACAAAACCCGGTAGTAGAACCTAGCACCAGGCTTTCAAGTTAAAAGGTAGAAGCTGCCATAGGTTCACAACCAGCCTGGTTTTTAGGCTGGATGGGATGAGAACCTAGCACCAAGCTTGCAAACTAGAAAGTAGAGGATTACGTAGGTTCACACCCAGCCTGTTTTTTAGGCTGGGTGGGATGAATTTAATAGAGTGTTATTAAGAGCGTTCGTAATTGAACGCTCTTAACTCGTTATATGTAAAAATACGGTATATTTTTAAATTTGAAACAGGTGATTTGTAATATTGTATAGTAATAATACATTAGGGAGCTTTAAAAAAGATAGTTATATTTAAGAGAGGTTGGTAGTATGGTGGTACATATTCAAGAAGAGGACGAAGATGAACTCGTTATTAAGTTTGAGTATTCATCTGAAAGAGTAAAAAAGGTTAAGAAAATTGCAGGTAAACGTTGGTGTCCAGAAGAGAGAGTGTGGATTATTCCTTATACAGAAGAAGCTATTAATAAATTTTTTAACCTTTTTTCTAACGAAGAAATTGTGGTAGATAAATCTTTGAATATTGGTAATGCTTCAGATAATATTTTGCAGAGTAGATCAGTGAAAAATCTGATTGAAGAAATGAAAGAAGAAATTCAATTGCAAGGATATAGTCCAAAGACTATAGATGTGTATTTAGGACATATTAAGCGATTTATAAAATTTCATAAAAAACATCCTAAGAAATTAAAGCAGAAGGATGTACGTAAATATTTATTAGTTTTATTGGAGCAACAAAAAACGTCACATTCTTATGCAAATCAAGCATTGAGTGCTATTAAGTTTTTGTATAAAGAGGTATTACAGAAAGAAGAAGTGACATTTAATCTTACAAGACCTAAAAAAGAAGAAAAATTACCAGTTGTATTGAGTGAACAAGAGGTCATTAAGATATTAGATTCTATAGATAATTATAAGCATAGAGCAATATTATTCTTGACATATTCAGCTGGATTACGTGTAAGTGAAGTTGTTAATTTAAAAGCAGATGATATTGATAGTGATCGGATGCTGGTTAGGGTGAAACAAGGTAAAGGAAGAAAAGATCGTTACACTCTGCTTTCAGAGAAGGCACTTAAAGTATTAAGAGAATATGCTAAAAGATATTCTTTGGATGAATGGCTTTTTCCTGGAGGAAAGAAAGGTAAGCATTTAACAGAACGAAGTGTACAAAGAGTTTTTAAAAAGGCATGTAGAAAGGCTAATATTCGAAAAAATGTTTCTATTCATTCTTTAAGACATTCTTTTGCAACTCACTTATTAGAGAATGGAGTAGATTTGAGATATATACAGGAATTGCTAGGACATAAAAGTTCGAAGACTACAGAAATATATACACATGTTAGTAATAAAAATATTGGGAATATAAGAAGTCCATTGGATGATTTAGTTTAAGTAATTGCAGAGAGAAAGACAATTGATATAAGATATTAGCGACACTAATGTCGGTAATATATAATAATAATGAGGTATATACGACATACGTCGTAAAAAATAAGTTATGTGACATAGGGGCAAGTTAAAAGAGAGTTTATATTATAGTATTAATTTATTAGTTATTATCTTTGGGCTTGGAGTAATTATAAAAAATTATATTAATTCAATTGAGGATTATTCAGAAAATAAATGATATTTGAAGAAGTATTTAATAATTTTAAATTCAAAATATGCTAAAAAAACAAAAAGGGTGAGGAAATAATGTCTTTGACTCGTTTTATAAAGAAAACTGATGTGAAAGATAATATCGATAAATTTTTTAATAAACCTTCGTTTTCACAAGGTAATATAAAAATAAAAGCAAAACCACCAAAAACATATAATAGAGAAGATTATATGTTAGTAGGAACTGCATTTGATTATTTATTTAGATTTTATTTGAAATCTAAATATAAAGATAAAGCTGAAAATTCTTCTTGGGTTGCTCACAATTCATTGTTTTTATTATCTACTGAAATATCAAATGTGCATATTCATGATGCAAATAGTTTTTTGGAAGAAATGGGTATAGTACTTCCTGATATGAAAGGTTTTGAAGAGATACCTGGAGTAGAAAATCTTGATGGACTTATCCATTGGGGAAATATAGAGCATGATAAGATTAATTTTGATAATGTAATTAAGTATATTACAATTGACGGAAAATTAGAATGTTCTCCTATAATTGAAAAGAGGTTTCGTAAAACATTTAGCTCAATTTTGAACGCAGAAAAAGTATATAATCAGTATATAGAAGATGGAAAAATGATAGAAGAGGTAATTGAAGCAGTTATAGATTTGGCAAAGATAGATGATTATTATCGAGGAAGAGGGTTTAATAAAACTTTAGGAGAATATAAAGAAGAATATATTGAGGATTTGAAAAACTTATATAGCGTAATTCCAAAACAAAATAATTCAGTAGAAAAAGTATTTTTAAATCCTACTTTTGGTGAAGCGTCAAGGTTAGTAAATGGAGCAGATGCTGATATAATAATTGATGATATCTTGATTGATGTAAAGACAACTAAAAATTTAAATTTTACTGCCAGGCATTGGCGACAGTTAGTTGGTTATTTAACTTTGATTGATTTTCAAAATAAGTTTACAATTAATAAAACTGGGATTTATTTTTCAAGACATGGTTATTTTTATACTTTTAGTGCCGATAAAATTTATAACGCAGATAAATATGAACAGTTTAAAAAGTGGTTTGTAGAAAAAGCAAAATCTTCCTTTAAACATTAATTTATTTGCTTCAAAGAATAGTAGCTTATATTTATAATGATCATTTTTGCATCAATTTTAATTTTGTTAAAGTATAATAAATAGCAAAATTTATTATATTAGAAATTTTGGATTTTGATGTATCCTTACGAGCGCCTAATATGCCATTTGGGACGCCTATAGTGTATAATGTAGTTTTAGTAATAACTTACGCAAGATTGTTTGTTCGGGATATATAATGAGAAATGCTATATTTAAATTGGAATCGGACGTTTTTTAATGATTGTCATAATGAAATAGGGGAAATTTAATTTAGAGATGTAAGTACTAGTGAAGGCAATGAGAAGAAAGGAGCATTAGCAAATGCAAAGGGTATGGGCTATTATAGGACTAGTTCTTATAGGTATATGGGGATTGGTCACATTAATTTTTACAGCATGGAAAACAAGTAAAAGAAGAGATTATGCGGATGCTTTTTTAGAAAAATATAGAGAATTTTGTAATAGTCTTTTGGATAATGAATTCAACGGAGAATTATATCAATGGTTAAAATTGAATTCTGCTAAGATGCAAAACGATATAGGTGATTATGGTGTAGCAAAAGTTTATAAACCTGCTGGAGCAAATTATGCGTTTAAGAATTATCAACTTATTGTTAATGGAATAGGAACTATTAGGGACCTCTATAATCAGTTTGGTGATTTAAGATTAGGTAGAGGAATGATACGAGATGAAATATTAGCGATTGATGATGTTATACTAACTTACATAGGAGCATTAGATACAGAATTAGATGATCTTTTTAGCCAAATAAAAAATCCGTTGATTTGGATTCGGGAGGGTATTAGGTCAATAGTAACTTTTCCTATCTCGTTTTCATACTGGACAGGATTAATTCAATATAGAACGTATAATAAATTATCTAGAAATATTATTACTAAGATATTATCATTTGTTTTAACATTTGTAGGACTTATAGGTACTATAATAACTATTGTTACAGGTTATATTCCATTTATTGATAAAGTTAAAAAATTAGTACAAACAATTAATTAGATAATATTATGTTGCTAGGATAATATTTGTTGAATGTTATTTTCGTGGGGGTTGCCCCTACATCACATAACATGGCATTTACGACACTAAGCACAGTGCATAATAGTAGTCTTAGTGATGAATTATGCAAAATTGGTTAGGGTTTACAATTGGAATTACTATGCTTAAATGAGATTGGACGGGCTTTGATGAGCGTCGTAAACACCAGGAACGTTAGTACGCCAAGCAAGTTTGATATTTCTG
>NZ_FUWM01000026.1 GCF_900167185.1 Selenihalanaerobacter shriftii | reverse complement strand
GCAGAAACTACCATTAAAGCTCCATCCATCTGAGCAGCACCAGTAATCATATTCTTTACATAATCTGCGTGACCTGGACAGTCTACGTGAGCATAGTGACGATTTGCAGTCTCATACTCTACGTGAGAAGTTGCAATTGTAATACCTCTTTCCTTTTCCTCAGGAGCATTATCGATATCCTCGAAATTTGAGGAACCTTCTCCTCCTCCAGCTAACACTTTTGTAATAGCTGCAGTTGTAGTTGTCTTACCGTGGTCTACGTGACCAATAGTACCAATATTAACATGGGGTTTCGTTCTTTCAAACTTTTCTTTTGACATGCTTTTCATCCTCCTTAAAGTTTGCCCTTGTTCTTAGTTATATGTATTATTAAAATTAATTAAAATCTATACCTTGTCCATCCATTTACATGGAGCCCATGACCGGATTTGAACCGGTGACCTCATCCTTACCATGGATGCGCTCTACCGCCTGAGCTACATGGGCTAATAACCTAGCCAACTATACATTTGCAGATTGAATACAACACACAATAAATATTATATGTCTTTTATTACTAGAAATCAAGAAAAATAAGAACTTTTTTTGAAATTCCATTCATTAATATATCCAAATATTTGATTTTATATTACTTATTCTTGTATTTAATCCAAAATACTCTAGATATCATGCTTTTCTAAAAAATCTTCCAACTTTCTTTTTACTCGCTGGATTGCATTATCAATAGATTTAACATGACGTCCTAATGTATCAGCTATTTCCTGATATGACTTGCCTTTTAGGTATTCTAATAAAACATCCTTCTCTAACTGACTTAACATTTCTTTAATATTTTCTTCTAATAAATTATAGGCTTCATGACTAATAAATAGGTCTTCAGGATTAGTCAATTTATCTCCTTTTAAAACATCTAATAATGTTCTATCAGACTCTTTATCATAAATTGGTTTATCTAATGAAATATATGAATTTAAAGGCTGATGTTTCTGTCTAGTAGCAGTCTTTATTGCTGTAATTATCTGTCTAGTAATGCATAGTTCAGCAAATGAACGAAATGAAGCCAACCTATCGACCTCATAATCTCGAATCGCTTTATATAAACCAACCATACCTTCTTGAACTATATCATCCTTGTCAGCCCCTATTAAAAAATACGATCTTGCTTTATTTCTTGCAAAGTTTTTATATTTTTTAAGTAAATATTCTACTGCTAATTGATTACCGTTCTGCGCACATGTGACTACTTCATCATCTGTCATTTTATTATAGGTAGTATATTCCTTACGCTTTAACTGTGCGTTCACCCAAATCCCTCCTGGTATTTTCGTAGGTAGATATAACGGGGCACTCATCTACTTGAATTACATCTTTAATTATAACTTATGTCATTCTTTAAAGTCAAGCTGTTTGGCATTTGTAACTTATCCCTTTAATTCTATTTAGCGGAAACATTGATAACCTCATCTATTGGTTGATAAATATCCTTAGAAACTATACTTTCATTTACTACCTCTCCATTGATTAAGACTCGTTTTTTAACTACAACTGAATACCCATTCCTGCCTTCTCTTACTAACTTTTGTTGGTCATCCTTTAGGCTAGAATCTTGCTTTTTTATCTTTTTATATTCTAAAATTTCTGGTTCACTTGTTGAAATCTGCACTTCATAATTTTGACTCTCACCCATAATACTGACTATTATACGGTCTTTAATAACCTTTGATAAAATCATGATAGGGATCGAAAGATTATTCTTAAACTTAAAATCTAAATAATCATAATAAACTGTAGCTCCTCTCCCCAATGACACATAACCTACTGGTCGAGAATGATTCTGTCTTTCTACAACTTTAAGATTACTTAATAAAACTGAATTATATAAAGTAGATGAAATTTGGCATATCCCTCCACCTACTCCACTAACAAATTCCTGGTTTACTATCTCAATTGCTTCTTTAAAGCCAGCTTTTAAAGTTCTAGGCCCCACAACCTCATTAAATGAAAATACTTCACCTGGCATCAATAATAATCCATTAATTCTCTGGCTAGCTTCCTTAATATTCTTCACCCGATTCTTATCTTCAATATCAAAAACAGTTACATAAAAACTTAATTGATTCATTAAACCTAACTTCTTTACTTCTTCTTTATTAACTCTAGCATCTTTCTCTTCAATTACTAACCTGATTGGAAGATCCTCTAATTCTGCTAATCTACCAATAATTTTATTTTTGGATTTTTTTATATTTAATTTTCTACCTTTCTTGCCGTCAATAACTTTCCCAGTACCCAAATCCAAATAAGCATTCTTATATTCACTATTAACCTTTCGGCTAATCTTTTTTAGACGATCTTTAAGTTTCTTCTCATTATATGTTAATTCCAACTGAATATCATAACCATCTCTAGCAGTCTTCCATATTTCTATGCTTTTTGTTAATATATTGCCCCTTCTTCCTATCTTAAACGCCTCATTAATTGCCGTTTCCTTTTTAAAATCAAGTTCAATCTTATGAGGAGCTAATAGCCAACTATTATTCCTACCCTCTAAAACTATAGGATTATTTAAAATAGGTTCAGTTATCTCTTTTAAATACTCAACAGCTTCTGTTCTATTTAGACCACTAAAATCATATCCTTCTATTCTAACACCAGAAAATATAACATCTTGATTCTGTTCTAAAAAGAGATGAGCCCCTATCATGGCTCCAGCTCCTATAGTAACAATTAACAAGAAGATGACTAACAAAATTTGTGGTGCTGTCTTCATATCCCGACTCCTTAACTAAACTTAGTAATCACGCTGACGCAAAGATTCATACATTAATAAAGCTCCAGCAACTGAAGCATTTAAAGAACTTACTTTTCCTTTCATCGGTAATTTGATTAAAAAATCACACCGTTCCGTTACTAAGCGGCGCATCCCTGAACCTTCACTACCAATTACGATCCCTAAGGGCCCGGTTAAATCTGCTTGATAACATACTTGATCCCCAGAAATATCTGCTCCTGCAATCCAAAACTTATTATCTTTTAATTTTTCCATTGCTCTAACTAAATTAGTTACTTGAGCAACTGGTATATATTCAACTGCTCCTGCCGAAGATTTACCTACTGCTGGGGTCAAACCAACACTCTTTCTTTCAGGAATGATAACCCCTTGCGCACCTACAATATCAGCTGTTCTTAAAATAGATCCAAAGTTATGAGGATCTTTAATCTCATCTAATAGAATGAATAATGGATCATCAACCTTTTCATATGCCTGTTTAATTAATTGATCTAAAGTTAGATACTCAATTGGCTCTCCAAAAGCAATTACTCCTTGATGAGAGTATGTCTCAGCTAAATTATCTAACTTATCTTTAGAAACTCTTTTTATCTTAGTACCTGCCTCTTTAGCCTTAGCTATTAACTCACCTACACCATTTGCATTCTTATAAACTAAAATCTCATCTATATTTCTACCTGCTTTTAAAGCTTCTAAAACTGGGTTTCTACCTTCTACTTTATCCATTGCTTTTATCTACTCCTTTAGATAGAATTTTATCTAGTCGGCCACAACTCATTTTACCTTCTTTACATCTTCTTTCTGTTTCACAAAGAGGACCAGCGTTACTAAAGATAATTGGCGCTACATCCCTTACCTTCTTTAACATCTCTCTAGCCATAGCTCTTATCTCTCTTTGAGCACGGTCACAGCATCTGACCTCAAAGAAGTGCAATAAACTCCGAGCATTCATAGTAACTACAATCTTTGTCTCTGTTGCATTAGGAAGTACATACCTTGCTGCTTCTATTGCCTCTTTTTCTTCATAACCATTATCAATTAAATTATTAGTCAATTTATTATATGCTTCTTGTTGATGCTTCATATTCTCTTTAAAAATATCAACTAATTCCTCATCTTCAGCAATTTTTACTGGAATAATATAATCAAATTGCTCTTTTTCTCGAACATAACGTTGACTTTGTTGACTATAACTAGCAATTCGATGTCTAACTAATTGATGAGTAGTTACTCTAGAAATTCCATCAATAGCAAATGTAAAACTAACATGCTCTAAAGTAGAATAATGTCCATTATTCAAAATGATTTTTAATAGTCTTTCCACTTCACTATCTGTCATCTCTTCTGCTAATTTATCTGCTCCTATAGACGAATAACATAATCTAGCAGCAGATGCTGCAGTTCTTTCTGGATTAGGTGTGTAATTAATTAGTTCAATATTTAACTCAGTATCTTTCATTATTGTTACCTCCCCTTACATCTCCTCTATACTTTCCTTAATTTCAGCTAATATTTCTCTTAATCTTGCTTTCTTTTTATCTAAATATAGATAGCCTAATAACGCTTCAAAGGCAGTACTGTGTCTATAATTAGCCACATCTGTACTCTTAGGTACTTGACCAGATTTAGAATTTCTACCCCGTCTAACAATAATCTCCTCTTCCTTAGTTAAAGAAGGCTTAATCTTCCTTAATAATTCTGCTTGAGCCTCTGCATTTACATATTTAATCGCCATTTTATGCAAATCATTATTCTTGCGAATCCCCTTTTCTATCAAATATGAGCGAATAAAAACTTCATAAATACTATCACCAATATAGGCCATAATTCCTGGTGATAACAGTCTAGGTTTTTTAGGTAAATCCAATAATTCATTAAACATTATTTAGCCTCCTTTAACTCCTATTCAATTTCCCACTCTGTCCCTTGAGGTGTATCTATAAGGTTAATACCTAATTCCTCTAACTCATCTCTAACTTGATCTGCTAAACCCCAATTCCGTTCTTCTCTTGCATCATTCCTAATCTTTAATAATAATTCTATTAAATTAGATGTTAATTTATTCCCTCCAACTTTTTCTTCTGGTTTTAATTCTAAGCCTAATACTTGACCTAATTCAATGAGTATTTTATAAGCCTCCTCTAAAACCGAAACAGTTGTTTGATTAACTTCAAATTTAGAATCATTAATAAAAATATTCATCTCTTTAGCTAATTCATGCAAGCTAGCAATTGCTAAAGCAGTATTTAAATCATCATCCATAGCTTCTCCAAACTTCTTTCTCTTCTCCTTAATGAACTCATTTATTTTTGCTACTTCTTCCTTGTTTTCAATTTCTGATTCATCTTCTAATTCATTTTTTTCTTCAGGAATTAATTGATTTATCCTACTAATCGTATTTTTAAGCCGCTGCAAACTCTTTTTAGCATCATCCAATTCAGCATCACTAAAATTAATCGGACTACGATAATGTTTAGATATTAAGAAGAAACGTACTACTTCTGCACTATATTCTTTTAATATATCACGAGTAGTAAAGAAATTATCTAAGGATTTAGACATCTTTTCTCCATCTACATTAATATAACCATTATGCAGCCAATAATTAATTACTTGACTCCCACTTGCTGCTTCACTCTGAGCTATCTCGTTTTCATGGTGAGGAAATACTAAATCTACTCCTCCAGTATGAAAATCAAACTTATTACCTAAATAACTCATTGACATTATAGAACATTCTGTATGCCAACCAGGTCTACCATGTCCCCATGGACTATCCCAAGCTGGTTCTCCTTCTTTACTCCCTTTCCACAAAACAAAATCTAACGGATCTTTCTTCTGTTCATTAACTTCAATTCTAGCTCCAGAAGTTAACTCCTCCACGTCTTGATTAGATAACTTGCCATACTCTTCAAACTTTCTTACCTCAAAAAAGACATCGCCATCTACCTCATAAGCATATCCTGCATCCTCTAATTGCCTAATCAACTTTATAATATCTGAAATATGTTCAGTAGCCCTAGGATATACATCGGCTTCCTTTATATTTAACTTCTTAGTGTCTTCAAAGTAAGCTGCAATAAATTTATCCGCTAATTCTTTAATAGTAATTCCTTCTTCATTAGCTCTATTAATCATTTTATCATCAATATCTGTAAAATTCACAACATGAAAAACATTATAACCTTTATATTCTAAATACCTTTTAAGAATATCAGGTATTACAAAAGCTCTTGCATTACCTATATGAAAATAATCATATACTGTAGGTCCACAAGAATAAATCTTCACTTCATTTTCATCTATCGGTTGAAATTCTTCTTTTTCTCTAGTTAATGTATTATATATTCTTAATCCCATATTATAACACCCCTTATTAATTCTTATTCTAGCTCCTTTCTTACTGTTATTCTTTTCCTTCCTCTTTAACTTTCTTTTCTAACTTTTCTATTCTGCGATTCATACACTTTAACATTTCCTCTACTGGATCAGGTAAATTCCCATGTTCTAAGTCAGCCTCACCTCTAACTCGTTCACCATTTTGAACTACTACCTTTCCTGGCACTCCAACCACTGTAGTATTAGGCGGTATTGGATCTAGCACCACAGCTCCAGCTCCTACTTTAGCATTATCTCCAATTTCAATAGACCCTAAAACTTTAGCTCCAGCACTCACCATTACATCATCACCTAAAGTAGGATGTCGTTTACCATCTTCTTTTCCCGTTCCACCTAATGTTACTCCTTGATAAAGAGTTACATTATCCCCTACTTCAGTTGTCTCACCAATAACTACTCCCAGCCCATGATCAATAAAGAACCCTTTACCTATTGTAGCTCCAGGATGAATCTCTATTCCGGTTAAAAAACGACTAAATTGCGAAATCATCCTAGGAACAAGAGATAAGCCTTTATTATATAAAAAATGTGCAATTCGATGCATAATAATAGAATGCAAACCTGAATAAGTTAAAATCACCTCTAATAATCCTCTAGCCGCTGGATCTCTATCAAAAACTGCCTCAATATCAGCTTTTATTGTCTTTAACATTTTACCCCCCCTAATTAATTATTATAATAAAATAAACCTTTCGCCAATGTAGTATATTAACTACAGAGGCGAAAGGTTCGCGGTCCCACTCTGTTTAATCAGAAGAATACTCTGACTCACTTAATGGTAAATTAACGGTTACCACTCGTTATCCCCTACTAATTGTTCAGGCATAAAGCTTACAGGTGCATTTCAACTAGCTCCATTTAAAGATGCTCTCAGCCAATGGCACCCTATCTCTATACATAAATTACTAGTTTACTCTCCTGCTTATCGCCTTTATCGACCTTAATTTTAATTTAAATCAAATCTAAAGCTTTATCAAGCCGCTTTAATGTCTCTTCTTTACCTAAAATAGCAATTACATGATACAACTCAGGACCTGAACCTTTACCAGTTATAGCATATCTAGATGGATGGTAAAATAACCTTCCACCTACAGGTAAATTCTTTAAAATTGCTCTTAATTCTTCTAATATCGAATCTGGATCATAATCTTCTAAATCACCTAACCGTTCTTTAAGAGTCTTTAATACAAGTTCAACGCCCTCTTCTTGAAAACAGTCTACCGCCTCTTCTTGATCTTCATATTTTAACTCTCCAAAGAATATATCTACGTAATCTACTATTTGCGCTACATAATCTAATGAGTCTCGTACTAAATCAACTATATCCTTTATTATTTCATACTCTTCCTGTGACAACTCTTTATCAGCATAGCCTGCTTCCTGTAAATAAGGAAGGGCTAGTTCAACTATATCCTCTAACTCAGCCTCCTTAATATAATGTCCATTCATCCAATTTAATTTCTCTACATCAAAGACAGCTGAACTCTTAGTTACTCTATCCATTGAAAACTTATTTATAATTTCATCTACAGTAAAAATTTCTTCATCATTTTTAGGTGACCAACCTAAAAGAGACAAAAAGTTAATTAAAGCGTCTGGAAGATATCCTTGTTTTCGGTACTGACTAACATATACATAAGCCTCTCCACTACGTTTGCTTAATTTAGACTTATCCTCACCTAAAATCATAGATAAATGAGCAAATTTTGGTGACTTCAATCCTAGCGCTTTATAAATCAATATCTGTTTTGGAGTATTAGAAAGATGGTCCTCTCCTCTAATAACATGACTAATATCCATTAAATGATCATCAATCACTACTGCAAAATTATAAGTCGGAATACCATCTGACTTCACAATCACAAAATCATCTAATACTGTACTGCTAAATTCTACATCCCCATAAATTACATCATCAACTACAATCTGTTCTTCTTCTTCTGGTAATTTAAATCTAACTACCGGTTCTCTACCTTCATCTTCTAATCTTTCTCTCTTTTCTTCACATAACCCCCGACATTTACCATTATATTTAGGTGCTTCACCTTTAGTTTTAGCTTCTTCTCGCATTGCATCTAATTCTTCTGTAGTACAATAACAGTAATAAGCCTTATCTTCTTCAATTAATTTCTCTACATATTCTTCATAAATCTCTAATCTCTCACTCTGGCGATACGGACCATAATCTCCACCAGCCTTTACACCTTCATCCCAATCTAACCCTAACCATTCCATCTCACGATGAATAACATCTTCAAATTCAGCCGTAGACCGGGTTTGATCAGTATCTTCAATTCTTAAAATAAATGTACCATTATTCTTTCTAGCATATAGCCAATTAAATAATGCTGTTCGAATATTACCGATATGAATCTGCCCGGTAGGACTTGGTGCAAATCTTACTCTAATATCACTCATACTCTTCCCCTTCCTATATACTATTAAGTAATTAAGTAATTATATACGCATATTATAAAATAGATTTAAAATTATTGCAAGCTACTTATCAAAATCATAAAAGAGGTCAATAATTGACCTCTTAGCCTAAGCTTAAATTACACTTACTCCTGTCGCTATTTGTTCTGGACCATCAACTAAAGCATGACCAAACTTACCGAAAATAGCAACAGCAACTCTTCCTTCTCCACGAACAATAGCTACTTTAAATCCTCCACCTAATCCAGGATTAATTAAATTTAATTGAGTATAGGCATCTTTAACTGCACTAGATATTGCTAATTTGTCCTTAAGCCGTTCTTTAACTACTCCACGAGCAATAGCAGCTACTGTAGCACTTTCTCGTAATTTAATAGGTAAATTCTCCGCATTAGCTCCTGTTTGAGTAATAGCTGGTTTATAGCCATACCCTTTAATCTTATCCAACCAATACTCTTCATAATCTCTACTTCTAGTCATAGCTAAATAAATCGCAGAACTTTCAGGCGTTAATTTAGCTGTTCGTTCCTCTTTAACATATCCAGAAACTATATCATCAGAAGTTATAACACCTGCTAATTTTTCATTTTTATCAAAGACTGGAACCCCAGCAATCTGATTATCAGATAACACTTGAGCCACCTCTTGAATAGTCTGACTTTTATATACTTTAATTAGATCTGTACTCATAATTTCTTTAACCTCTAAATCAAAATCACGCTGTTTTACTAAATCACTATTGGTGATAACCCCTACTACTTCTCCAAGGTTATCCACTATTATTAAACGTCCAATATTATGAACACTCATAACCCTTTCAGTTTCTGCAACAGTTGCATTTTCATTTGCTGTAATTACATCTTCAATCATTAATTCCTCAACTAACATAACTACCTTACCTCCTTTTTATTCTACACTGACTATAGCTTGTACAGCTATACCTTCTTTATTCCCTGTAAACCCTAAACCTTCTGTTGTAGTTGCCTTAAGATTTATTCTTATTATTGATATATTCAATACATTAGCAATTTTTTCTTTCATTTGAGCAAGATAAGGAGCTAATTTAGGCTCTTGAGCAATAATAGTAGCATCTAAATTATTAACCTCATAATCCTGTTCTAATAGTAATTCTTGGACCTTTTTTAATAATCTTAAACTAGAAATATCTTTATAAGTAGAATCTGAATCCGGAAAATGCTTACCAATATCTCCAGCTCCAATGGCTCCTAATATTGCATCCATAATTGCATGCACCAAAACATCCGCATCAGAATGTCCTTTAAGACCCAAAGCGTGATCTATATTCACTCCGCCTAAAATTAATTTTTCTCCATTGACCAATCTATGAACATCATATCCAATTCCAACTCTCATTATCTTCTCCCCTTTATAATTGTTTCAGCAATCATTAAATCCTCAGGGGTTGTTACTTTCAAGTTTTCATAACTACCATGTATTAATTTAACTTTCTTACCTAATCTTTCTACTAACATAGAGCTATCAGTCCCTACAAACCCTTCATTCTTAGCTTCTTCATAAGCTTCTAAAATCAGATTATAGCTAAAAGCTTGAGGAGTTTGAATAGCCCACAATTTAGAACGATCAGGAGTCTTATCTACAAATTTTTCATTATCTATCATCTTGATTGTATCTTTAACTGGAACAGCTACTCCAACAGCTCCATAATCTTTAAGCTCTCTAATAGTACATTCTAAAAGCTCTTTTGTAAGCAAAGGCCGGGCTCCATCATGAATCAGTACATACTCTGCAGAATCAACAGCTTGTAATCCATTATAAACTGATTCTTGCCTAGTTTGACCACCTTTAATTACCTGACTTACTTTATCAAATTTATACTTATCAATTACTTCATGCTGACAGTAAGCAATCTCATCTTCTCTAGCTATAACAATTATATCTTTTATTTGCTCAAACTCTTGAAACTTTTCAATAGTATGAGCTACAATAGGTTTATCCGCTAAAGAAAGATACTGCTTATTTAAATCACTTCCCATCCTTCTACCTTGTCCAGCAGCGGGAATAACAGCAACTATTGACTCCATAATACCTAAAACCACCTTATAATTATAATGCTTTTTCAACTGCTTTAGGCTTAGCAAAAATCATTCTTCCAGCAGCTGTCTGTAATACACTAGTAACCATGACATCTATTTCATCTCCTATATGATTCTTACCATCATCAACGACCACCATGGTTCCATCATCTAGATAGCCTACTCCCTGACCTGCTTCTTTACCATTCTTAATAATCTTAACTTCCATTTCTTCACCTGGTAAGACAACAGGTTTAACAGCATTGGCTAATTCATTAATATTCAACACAGATACTCCTTGTAATTCAGCAACTTTATTAAGATTATAATCATTAGTCACAACTTTTCCATTAAGCACTTTAGCTAATTTAACTAATTTGCTATCAACTTCATCAATATCTTCAAAGTCCCCTTCATAAATTTCTACTGGCATTTCTAATTCTTTTTGCATCTTATTTAAAATATCCAAACCTCGTCGACCTCTATTTCTCTTTAAGAGATCTGCTGAATCAGCTATATGTTGTAATTCTTCCAATACAAATTCTGGAATTACTAAAACCCCATCCATAAAATGAGTTTGACAAATATCAGATATCCTTCCATCTATAATCACACTAGTATCTAATATTTTACAAGGGGATCTAAATTCATCTCTTTCTTCAGTTTCATCATTTTTCCCATCTTTTGAACTACTTAAAAGATTATTATTACTTAAATTTAAAACACCTGTTAAGTTCTCAAATAACCTAAAGAGATCCTCTTTTTTCTTAATAGCTAAATTTAGTCCTAAATATCCTAAAGTTAAATTAACTAAAACTTGCAATGAAAGACCAAATTTAGGGATAGAAGATAATGAAAATGAAAATATTAAAATAATTCCTAATATAAGACCAATTATTAAACCAAAAACTCCTGCAACAATATCCTGAAAAGGAATCTTGTGCAGTTTTGATTCAAAACTTAAGATGATTTGGAATAATTTTTCAATTATTACCGGTAAAAGAAAATAACCAATTAATCCTCCAGCTAAAACACCATAAGCTTGATGACTAGTTATTAAATTACCAATATTATTTAAATTAAACTGTAAAGTTTCCGCTAATCCCAATACATCTACAATCTGATAACCAATAACTGCCCCTAAAATTGTAAATATAGCTCTCCAAATTCTTTTTAACACTTATTTCACCTCCTTTGTAAACAACAAACGTCAGGGTACCCTGACGTTATTCTTCTTCTTCCTCTTCTTCAACAAATATTTCATCAATCTGTTGTTGGATTTCCTCTTCACTTTCATCTTTAGCTAAAACTAATTCACTAACTAAAATTTGTCTACAATTACTTAACATCTTTTTTTCTCCAGTAGATAACCCTTTCTCCATATCTCTTAAGGTTAGATTTCTAACTACTTCTGCTACTTCAAATATATCTCCAGTTTTAATCTTTTCGGTATTACTTCTATATCGTCTATTCCAGTTTTGTGACATCTCACTCTTCTCATCATCTAATACCGTAAATACATCGTCTACTCTTTTTCCATCTATAACGTCCCTAATTCCAATATCCTGTACATTATCCATTGGAATCATGACCTTCATTTCCCCAATCGGTAATTTCATAATATAATATCTCTTAGTCTCTCCAAGTACTTCTTTCTCTTCAATCCCAACAATAGTTCCAGCACCATGATTAGGATAAACTATCTTATCACCAGTTTCAAACATTAATAACCCTCCATTCAATGTATAATAAACCATTTAATTATACCATTCTTCAATGAAAAAGTCAATTACAGATACATCCTCTGTTCCAATAATGCTTGATCTCTTAAACGTTTCAAACCTTCCTTTATAGCTTGTGCTCTCACTTCTCCAACTCCATCTACATCATCTAGTTCATCTATAGAAGCATTTAAAACCTCCTGGAAATCGCTAAATGTCTCTACTAAATTTTCAATCACCGGCATAGGTAATCTTGGTATTTTACGTAATAATCTATATCCACGAGGTGATACAGAAAGATCTAATACACTCATGTTCCCTCCATAACCTAACTTCTTACTAATTGTCGTTAAGCTAACTAAATCATCAGATACATAGTTTGAAATATTATCTAGAATATCTTCTGGAGAATTACTCAACTCTTCAGATTCTAACTCTTCATCACCTTCCTGAGAATCATCATTTAATTCAATTTGAGATTGAGTAATATAATCTTTAATTAATAGAAGTCCTTCTCCTTTGACATTAGCTAGTAATTCCTCTAGCTGCATATTAATCAATCTACCCTCTGTTCCTAATTCATTAATATACCTCTCAATTTCTGTTCCTATTCTTAAAACCATTTCTGTCCTCTGTAAAACCGTTGTTACATCAGAAACAGTAACTAAGTCTTGAAATTCTAAAGCACTTACTTTATTTAGAGTTTGATCTAAAACACTTCTATATTTCTCTAATGTCTGAATAGCCTGATTAGCTTTAGCTAAGATCACTCTAATATCCTCTAATACATATTTTTGTTCTTCTTTATATAAAGATATAATATCTCTTCGTTGAGAAATCGAAATTACTAACTCTCCAGTCTGTTTAGCTACTCGTTCTGCAGTCCGATGTCTAGTCCCTGTCTCCATTGAAGTAATAGAAGGATCAGGAACTAATTGAGCATTAGCACATAAAATTCGTTTGCAATCACTACTAAGAACAATAGCTCCATCCATTTTTGCTAATTCATATAAGCGTGCAGAAGTCAATTCACTATTAATATTAAATCCACCATCTACTATTCCTAATACTTCTTCACTATCACCAACTACTATTAGCCCACCAGTCTTAGCTCTTAAAATGTTCTCTAACCCCTCTCTAAAAGCTGTCCCCGGAGCTAAAAGTTTAAGTACTTCTTTAAAATTTTCATTTTTAATTCGCACTTTATTTTACTCACCCCCTAAAACTAAATCCAATACCTCTGAAATCTGATTAACCCCAAAAACATCTATTTCAGTTACATCTAAGTCTAAAGAGGAAAGATTGTTTTCAGGAACTATAAATTGCTTAAAACCTAATTTGCATGCTTCATTAATCCTTTTTTCTACTTGACTAACAGCTCTAATTTCTCCTGATAATCCTATTTCTCCAAAAACCACTAAATCATCAGAAATAGATAGATCTCTAAAACTAGAAATTATAGCTACAACAATCCCCAGATCAATACCAGGCTCATCAACTTGAACACCACCAGCAATATTAATATGAACATCTTGCCCTTGAATATGTAGCCCTAATCTTTTCTCTAAAACTGCCAAGATTAAAGAAACTCTTTTATGATCTACTCCAGAAGTCATCCGACTTGGATTCCCAAAATTAGCAGTACTAACTAAAGCCTGCACCTCCACTAAAATAGACCTAGTCCCTTCTAAACATGATACAATCACTGATCCAGAAATATCTTCAGGTCGCTCTGAAACAAAGCGTTCTGAAGGATTTAAAACTTCTATTAACCCTTGTTGTTTCATTTCAAAAATACCTATCTCATCAGTTGAGCCAAACCGATTCTTAACAGATCTTAAAATTCTATATAAATGATGCTGGTCACCATCAAAATAGAGCACAGTATCAACCATGTGTTCTAATACCCTTGGTCCAGCAATAGCTCCTTCTTTAGTAACATGACCTACTAAAAATATAGATATCTCCTCAGTCTTTGCTAACCTCATTAGCTTACTAGTGCATTCCCTCACTTGACTAACACTACCTGGGGCTGAATCATAGTCTGGATTATAAATAGTTTGAATTGAATCTATAATTACTAAATCTGGGTCTATCTCTTTAACCTCTTCTTCTATTAAAAAATAGTTAGTCTCTGCTAATATGTATATATCAGAACTAGAAACATCTAATCTATTTGCTCTTAACTTAACCTGATGTGCAGATTCCTCAGCCGATATGTATAAGACCCTTTCATACTTATTGCTAATTTGATTAGATACTTGTAATAAGAGGGTCGATTTTCCTATTCCAGGTGCTCCACCAATTAAAGTAAGTGAACCTGGAACAATTCCTCCTCCTAAAACCCTATCTAATTCACCAATTCCAGTCTCTAATCTACCAACTTTCGTCGTTGTAATTTCATCTATCTTATGTGCTTTATTTTGGCTTTGAAACTGCTGTTTCTTTTTCTTTTTTTCCTTTTCTTCCTTCTTATCATATATTTCTTCGACTAAAGTATTCCAACTACCACAATCATCACATTTTCCACTCCATTTTAAAGCTTCATGTCCACATTCTTGGCAGATATATCTTCTTTTGATTTTTGCCATTATTAACCACCTAAAATTCATTACTTTACTCTTTTAACTTATCTTTAAATCTAACTTTTATTATAACATTTTTAGAACAATTTAACAAGTAGTTATATAATAAATCAAGCAGAGGGATCCCTCTGCTTGATTTATTATTAAATTATGCTTTATTAAAAGTAATTTCATCTTCTTGTGCATTTATTATAATCTTATCCCCATTAGTGAACTTTCCAGCTAATAACTCTTCAGATAATGAATTCTCCACTAATCGCCTAATAGCTCTTCTTAAAGGTCTAGCACCAAACTCTTTATCAAAACCTTCTTCAGCAATTATCTCTTTAGCTAGCTCAGTAACTTCAATTTCAATATCTTGTTCTGCTAATCGTTCTGCAACTTCCTCTAACATTAAATCTACTATCTGTTTAATATGCTCTAAATCTAAAGCATGGAAAACAGTAATTTCATCTAATCTATTTAAGAATTCTGGTCTAAACTGTTTCTTTAATTCAGAAGTCACCTTCTCTTTCATTCTTTGATAAGAAGCATCAGAATCCTCTTCTCCAGATCTAAAACCTACACCACTTTGATTTTCAATAAGATTAGCTCCTACATTAGAAGTTATAATAATTATTGTATTCTTAAAATCTACTGTTCTTCCTTGAGCATCAGTTAATTGTCCATCTTCTAAGACCTGCAATAATGTATTGAATACCTCTGGATGAGCTTTTTCAATTTCATCTAATAGGACTACTGAATAAGGTTGTCTTCTTACTTTTTCAGTTAATTGTCCTCCTTCTTCATGGCCTACATACCCTGGAGGAGCTCCTACTAATCTAGACACTGCATGCTTTTCCATATATTCTGACATATCTATTCTAATCATCGCTTCTTCATCATCAAACATTGACTCTGCTAAAGTTCTGGCTAACTCAGTTTTACCAACACCAGTAGGACCTAAGAAGATAAAGGAACCTATTGGTCGTTTAGGATCTTTTAAGCCTGCCCTTGCTCTACGTACTGCTTGAGAAACAGCATTGATTGCTTCATCTTGACCAATAATTCTTTCATGTAACTCCTCTTCAAGTCGTAATAGTTTTTCCGTTTCATCCTCTGTTAATTTAGTTACTGGAACTCCCGTCCAATCAGAGACTATCTTTGCTATATCTTCTTTAGTAATTACAGCCTCATCTCTACCTTTTTGGTTTTGCCATTCTTCCTTAATTTCCTTAAGTTTTTGTTTTAGACTCTCTTTTTTATCACGTAATCGGGCTGCCTTTTCATAACTTTGTGCCTTTACAGCTGCTTCTTTTTCCTGCTCTACTCTTTCTAACTCCTTATTTAAGTCTTTAATCTCTGGCGGAACAGTATTTTCTTTTAGTCTCACTTTTGAGCCAGCCTCATCAATCAAATCTATAGCTTTATCCGGTAAAAATCTATCTGTTATATAACGCCTAGAAAGGCTAGCTGCTGCTTTAATCGCTTCCTCAGTAATCTTAACTCGATGATGTGCTTCATAAACATCTCTCAATCCCTGTAAAACTGTTACAGTTTCATCTATAGACGGCTCTTCAACAATAATTGATTGGAATCGGCGTTCTAATGCTGCATCTCTTTCAATATGTTTTCTATACTCATCTAAAGTAGTAGCACCTATACATTGTAATTCTCCTCTAGCTAAAGCGGGTTTAAGGATATTAGCAGCATCAATAGCACCTTCTGCTGCTCCTACTCCAACTAAATTGTGTAACTCATCAATGAAAATAATTACATTACCTACTTCATTTATCTCTTTCATAACTCCTTTCAATCTCTTTTCAAATTCACCTCGATACTTAGAACCTGCCAATAAAGAACTTAAATCTAAAGCTACAACCCTTTTATCTACTAATGTTTTGGGCACTTCATCTTCAGCAATCATCTGCGCCAAGCCTTCAGCAATAGCTGTCTTACCTACACCTGGTTCTCCAATTAAAACAGGATTATTCTTCTTTCTTCTACTTAGAATTTGAATTACTCGTTCAATCTCTTTATCACGCCCAATTACTGGATCTAATTTTTCCTCTGTAGCTAACTCAGTTAAGTCACGGCTAAATTCATCCAATGTAGGAGTTTTAGTATTCTTTTTTGATGTCTGAGTAATCTTACTTTCACCTAATTGTTTAGTGATTTTACCTCTTAATTCATTCAGTTTTATATCAGAATTTTTTAGAACTCTAGCTGCCACTCCTTCTCCTTCTTTAATCAAACCTAATAATAAATGTTCAGTTCCTATATAATTATGTCCAAAGCTTCTAGCCACTTCCATGGCTAAATTTAAAACTTTCTTAGTTCTAGGCGTGAAATTTAACTTCTGCGCTTTAGATGAATTATCACCATCACCAACTACTTCTTTAATCTCTTTTCTTAACTCTTTTAAATTAAGTCCAGCCTCACTTAATGTCTTAGATGCTATACCTTCTCCTTCATTTAATAAGCCTAACAATAAATGTTCAGTTCCTACATAATTATGACCTAAATTTTTAGCCTCATCTTGTGCTAAAACTAAAACCTTTCTAGCTCTTTCCGTAAATCTCCCAAAAAGCATAATTCTACACCCCCGCTTTATATTATAACTACTCTTTATTTGAAATTCTTTCTCTGATTAACTCTGCACGTTTTTCATCACGTTCAGTAGAACTTAATTCTCTACCTTCTAATCTTTGTAAAGCTGCTGAATTAATTAAAACCATTAGTTCGTTAAATATATTGGTAGGTATATCTTCAATTATACCCAAATCTATCCCTAACCTTACATCAGATAATAGTTTCATTGCTTCTTTACTTGATATCCTTCGAGCATGCTTTAGAATACCATAACCTCGATAAATCTTATCTGTTAAATCCAATTTATTATTCTTCAGTAACATTTTTCTCAAACTTCTTTCTTGGTCAATAATCTGTTTAATAACACCTTCCAAGTTCTCAATTATTTCTTCTTCTGTAGGCCCTAATGTTACTTGATTAGAAATCTGATAAATATTCCCTAACGCTTCAGTCCCTTCACCATATATTCCTCTTACTGCTAAACCTAACTGAGAAGTTGCCCTTAATACTTCACTAATCCGTTGGGTTAAGCTTAAAGCTGGTAAATGGAGCATTACTGACGCCCTCATTCCAGTACCAGCATTAGTAGGACACGCTGTTAAATAACCATACTCTTCACTGAAAGCGAAATTTAATTCTGCTTCTAACTTATCATCAACTTCATCATTTAACTGCCAAGCCTCTTCTAACTGCAAACCAGGATATAACACCTGCATTCTTAAATGATCTTCTTCATTAATCATAATACTAATACTCTCATCATCTGTTAAGGCTAATGCTTTGTTTTTACCAGGATTAGCATGTTGAGGACTGATAAGGTGTTTCTCTACCATTACTTCTCTTTCTAAACTTGGAATAGTTTCTAATTCTAAAACTTTCAAACCCAAATCTTCTATATTATCTAAAGCATCCTTTACTTTATCTGCTATTTCAGATAATGCTTCTGCAGAAGCATTATTAGGAAATGGCAACCCCATAATATTTCTAGCTAGTCTGATTCTACTGCTAATTACAACATCTCCTTTTGGACCAGCCCCTTTCATCCATTTATTTAAAAAATTATTAACTTTTTTATTCCAGGACATAATCCCACCTCCACTTATTTAATTTCTGTTTCCAACTCCTTAATCTTATCTCTTAACTCAGCTGCTTCTTCAAAATTTTCCTTCTGTACAGCATCTTGCATCTTCTGGCGTAACTTTTTAATCTCTTTTTTAGTTCTAATGACACCACCGGCTCTTTGTGGAACTTTACCGGTATGTTTTTTGCTACCATGAATTCTTTTTAACAGTTTATCGGCGCGCCCCTCAAACTCAGTATAACATTCATTACATCCTAACTTCCCCGCTCGGCTAAACTCATTATAACTCAAACCACAACTCTCACATCTATCTTCAGACTTATAATCTAAATTAAAATTAGATTTATTAGAACTAGAACCAAAATCATTATTTAATAGTCCAGCTAATAAATTATTAAAGGAGAAAGATTCATTTCCAAAAGCTATTTCGCCTTTCTCTTGAGCACATTCTTCACAAAGATAAAATTCTTTCTTCTTCCCATTAACTATCTTAGTAACATGTACCGTTGCTTTATTCTCTTGACATTCTTGACAGACCATCTTCTAATCCCTCCTATCACTATTGATTACTATTTAGCTAATACATCTAAGGTGGAACGTAATATCCTAGCTCTTAACACATCTCTTCCAGGTAAATCTATATTTAAACTACGACGATGTATAATAGCCTCTAATAACTCTTTTTCGCGTTTAGTGATAATCTCTTCTTCATACAGCCTCTGTAATATGTTCAGTGTCTTCCTTTGAGAAATTCCTTTTCCTAACTGATTACGCATCAATTTTAAAGTTTCTAATTTAGAGCCATGTTCTACTTTAGTAATCTTAATATAACCCCCACCACCACGCTGACTCTCTACGATATATCCGTTTTCCATATTAAATCTTGTCTTTAATACATAATTTATTTGGGAAGGTACACAATTAAATTCCTTAGCTATCTTATTCCTTTGAATCTTAATAATGCTTTTAGTATCATTGTTTTTGGCTAATCTTTTTTTAAGATAATATTCTATCTCCTCTGACAGATTTCCCATTGTCGCCCTCCCTTCTTTTACTTTGACTATCTTTGACTATCATAATTCTATTATACATATTTTAATTAATTTTGCAAATCAAATTAATACTGATTATAAGCTATTAACATCAATTATTATTAATCTATAATGATTACCACTATATATCTGATTCTTTGATATATAACCTAGAATAAACCATTCCTTAATAATAAAAATTATATATAAAAACGAGAAAAACTAAAACCATTCACCATCATTATTACCAATACTAAACCAACAAGTAGTAAAAAAGAAAAGACAGTCAACTCTCTCCATTCTTCATTCTTTACTAAAGTTGGAACCTCAAATATTATAATACCAATAAAGATAGCTGCTATGAGAATATTCTGCAATATCATCCACCTTCCTTTTGATATTATCCTTTTAATATTGTGACTGCTCAGCATTCTTTATTAATCCATAACGTCTAATTTGAGCTGTAACCTTAATATTCACTTTTAAGCTAGGAAAAATCTCATCCCAATCATCCTGCATTTTCTTCCATTCCTGCGGTAATTCCCTATAAAAAGCTTTACTAAATCCTAAAATATCATTATTTAATTCTTGTGATCTTTTTATTGCTAATTCTATTTCATTACGAATCGCTGCCGCTTGTCTATCTTCTAACATCTCTATCTTCTCAAGTGTAACTAAATTTTCAGGACACTGTTTGTCAGCTAGATTGCCTTCTTCACTAATCTCTATATCTATTTGTGGTTCACCATTAACTATCTTAGGAATAAGCTCTCTACTAGCACCTATAATCTCAAGACTAATCTTTTTTTCTTTATCATCAGGACAATTAACTATTATACTTCCACTTTGAACATCTCCTCTAATCCACAGTAAACCTCTAGTTGCTCTTTCCCCAAACCAAGCAACTAATTTATCATCTTTAAATACTGCTGCCCCATTTACACGCATTCTCTTTTTAGGCTTTTTAGCTCCTGTTTCTTTCGCTTCTTTTTCTTCTTTTCTTAAATTTTCTTTTGCAACTAATTCAATCGGCGTAGCAACCGGTGAAACATCCTGACTAGTCAACCTTGGAATAAATTGCTGCACATCTGCACTAAATACCTTACCACTTATGCTTTTACTTTTCATTAACAAATCTATCCCTACAGCAGGAATCTTCTCTAATTCGGTTTCAGTTTCTAATATTTCTTTTGCCTCTACACCTTTAGCCACTAATATCCAGCTTCTCCTTCTTAATTCCGGATCCCGATTAAAGAGGTCTAAACTTTTATTTATACCTTCTCTAGCAAATTCCTCTCCAAAGATAATAGCTATATTATGGGCCCAAAATAGCTTTCTACCGGTCTGTTCTGTAAGATTTCTGATTGCATCAAAGACTGTATAACCTGTAGCAGATACCGTCCAATAAGCTTTAGTTCCACTTGCTCCTTTTGCTCCTTGCGCTTTAATTTGAGATGGTTTTATTATCTGAGCAGTAAGCTTTAATTTATCTTTATCTTTAGCCTGGTCAATTCCTGTTGCTGCTACTAAACCTAATTGATCAATCTCTGTTCTATCATAACAACCACTTATAGTAGTTAATAAAATAATAATAATTGTTATAAGCAAAAATTTTTGATTCATTAAAATTCACCTCTAATTCCACGAATTTTAGCTATTAATAGTAGTAATATTGGAATTCCTAAAACTAAAAAAGCCAAATATAAAGAAATTGATCTTTCAAAAGCTAAATTAATAAGTACTCTTACATTAAAAGCAATCATTATAGATAGAGATAGCATAATTACACCTAACGGTAATACTACTGATTTATAACTTTTCAAATTAAAAAATTCAGCTGTAGCAACTGACATACAATAATAAAAGACTGTAATTTTAATGAAGCCGCCGCCGACCCAACTAGCTACTAATAGAGCATCTATTCTTTCTATAAATCCAAAAAGGCTAATATATCGAATTAAACCTAAGACAGGTAATGTCAATTGAGATGTTTCTGTACCAAATAAGGCTAATATTTGAATCATTGTTAATAAAACTAAAATAGTTGATATCATTAGACCTTTATAAACTGAACCCATGGCTTGTTTAGGACAATTAATAGCAGGTAAAATCATAAGCATTACAACCATCTCACCTATAATAGGCATATGAGAACTAGTACCTTTAATAACCGGAAATATTCCATCAGCTAAAACCGGCTTCAAATTAGAATAATCAACTTCAGGAATTATTAATATAAACATAATAATTAAAAAAAGAATCACTGTAGGTAAAATTAATTCATTAACCCTAGAGATAACTTCAATTCCATTCCGAACAGCTGAAGCTGAAATAATTATTATTAATGCTATTACAAGCTCCATTGGAGTCTGAATGAGAAAATTACTAGTTAATACCTCACCGAATTCTCTAACAATAATTATATTAACATATAAATAGACTAATATATAAAATAAAGTAATTACCTTACCAAAAAATTTACCAACGATTAATGAGCTATAACCAGCAATCGTTTGGTTAGGAAACCTTAAAGCTAACTTAACAATAAAATAAATGAAGATAGCACCAACAACAGCAGCTAAAATTATAGATAACCAACTATCTTGAGCAGCATACTTTGCAGTTATAGAGGGCAGAAAGAGTATATTAGTAGAAATCAAAACTACAATCAAAAGCCATTGCAATTGTTTTCCAGAAATCTTACCTTCTTCTAACATTTAGCAGCCTCCTAATCAGAGTGCTTTAACTCTTTCTCATCATCTTCAGGATCTTGAGGTTTTTGATTAACCTCTTGTCTAATTTGATTTTCAGTATAAAGATTAGGCCGAGTATTCATAGCCCACCAAGGAGCTCTCACTAAAACATCTTTTAAATCTCGATAAGTCCCTGGTGCTAATGGAGAAAGATAAGGTATTCCAAACGATCGTAAAGAAGCCATATGAATAGTGATCATTAATAACCCTAATAAGATTCCAAACATTCCTAATATAGCAGATAAAATTGTCAATAAGAATCTTAATGGAATTAAAGTAAAGGCTAAATCAGCAGACGGAATTACAAAGACACCGACTCCAGTTAAAGCAGCCACAATTACCATAGGGGTACTGGTTAATCCAGCAGTAACAGCTGCTTCTCCTAAAATTAAAGCACCAACGATACTGACTGCTTGACCTATAGGTCGAGGCATCCTTGTTCCTGCTTCTCGTAAAATTTCAAATAATAGCCCCATTAATATGGCTTCTACTACTGAAGGAAAAGGGACACCTTCTCTTTCTGCAGCAATACTAATTATCAATTGAGTAGGTAACATTTCTTGATGAAAACTGACTATAGCCACATAAAATGCAGGTAATAAGAGAGTAGTAAAGAAAGCTACAATTCTTAACCACCGAGTAAAAGTACTGAAGGATGCTCGTTGATAATAATCCTCACTGATTGATAAATATTCAACAAAAATAGTGGGTACCGTTAAAGCTGATGGTGAGCCATCAACTAAGATAGTTACTTTCCCTTCTAATAATTTGCCTGCTACTCCATCTGGCCTTTCTGTTCGATGGATAGTAGGTAAAGGAGATAGTGGAGCATCTTCTATATATTCTTGAATATAACCAGTATCTAAAATAGCATCAACTTCAATATCCTTTAACCTTGTCTTTACCTCTTTGACTATTTTAGGATTAACTATACCTTCTATGTACCCTATAGAAACTTGAGTCCTACTCACACTACCAATCACCATACTTTCAAATTTGAGATTAGTATTCTTAATCTTTCTTCTAATTAAGGATGTATTAGTTCTTAAAGTTTCTGTAAAGGACTCTTTTGGACCGCGAATTACCTTTTCAGTAGTTGGTCGCTGTACCCCTCGTTCATCCCAACCACGAGCACTAATTATCAGTGATTGATCATAGCCATCTATAAAAAGTACTGTATCTCCTGATAATACAGCATCTATACTTCCTTTAAAATCATCTGATTCTTTAACACTCTGAAAAGTCAAAACTCTTTCATTGACCCAGTCATACATATCAGAAATCTCATCTTCACCTGGTGGAACACCACGACTTTGAACCATTAAAGGCTGTAATACATCTCTATTAATTATTTTTTTATCTATCATACCATCAATCATTACAATTAAAGCTTTGACTGAACTATTACCAATAACAAATTCTCTAATAGTAACATCATCACTCTTACCAAAAAGCTCTTTAACTTTTTTATGTACTTTATCTATATCACTAGAAATCGGTATTCTCTCTTGTGTCTTATTACTGTCTTTATCATCCTTGCTAAATATATTTCTAGCTTTATCTATTAACTTTTTAAACATAAAATCACCCTTAAGCAAAATTTCAAATTTTTTTAGATTACCTCTACATATTATTTGTAATATCACTTAAGGGTATTCATCTTTCTACTTATTAAATTTTAAAGTTGTATTAATCATATCTTTTAAGGTTTTTACTACATCACCCTCTTCTTTAATAGTATCTACAATACAATCCTGAGCATAATCTTCAACAATTGCTAAGCCTATTTTGTTAATTGAGGATTTTATCGCTGAAATCTGAACCAAAATTTCTAAACAATCTTTATCTTGACTAATCATTTTTTCTATTCCTGCAGTATGTCCTTTAATAGTGCGTAATCTATTTAATAAATCTTGTTTTGATTTTTTGGTTCTCATTACATCACCTCCAAAAAAATATACCAAGTAGCTTATTTAGGCTAACTTGGTATATTGGTACATTCAAATATATAGTTACTTTATAAATTAGATAACACTCTTCTTTTTTAAAATTGATTTTGGACTTACTAAACGTTTTTCTAAATCTAATTCACCTTTAGAGAACCCTAAACTTAATGCTAAAAGCTCAGTGATATATAGAATTGGCATATTTAAATTTCTTCCTATTTGTTTTTCAATCTCAGTTTGACGAGAGTCTAGGTTAAGCTGACATAAAGGACAAGCAACAGAAATGACGTCAGCACCAGCAGCTTTAGCATCTTTTAATATATTTCCACTATGCTTTAATACAATATCAGTTGCAGTCAACACATATGATGCACCACAACAGTCAGTTTTAGATCCCCAGTCAACTACCTCAGCTCCTAAAGCTTCTAACAATCTGTCCATACTCTGAGGATCAGTTGGATGATCAAAGTTCGTAACCTTCGCTGGTCTAGTCAAAAGACAACCATAGAAAGGAGCCACTTTTAAACCTCTTAAAGGTTTCTTTACTTTACTTTCAATAGTGTCTATACCTACTAAGTCAACTAAAATTTCTATTAAATTATAGACTGAGACTCCACCTTTATAAGGCTTTTCAAGCACGTTATTTATCTCTTCTGGATGTTCTTCAAATTCTACTTCTACTTGCTTAATATGATTATAACATGCAGCACACGGAGCAGTCATCTTATCAAGCCCCTGTTCTTCTGCCTGAACTAAATTTCTAGCTGATAAACCTAAAGCTAGAAGATGATCAGTCTGATGAGCTGGAGTAGACCCACAACAGTTCCAATCATCTATCTCCACTAAATCAACTCCTAATGTCTCTAAAACATTTATTGTAGCTTCATTATAACCTTCAGCAGTGGATTCTAATGAACAACCAGGATAATACCCTACTTTCATTAAATTTGCCCCCTTTCTTTTCTTACATTTTTAAATATCTTCTCAACTTCACTTCGATTCTTAATCTTATGTGGAAAAACATCTCCGACTCCTACCATACCCTTTATAAACATCTTTGGACCTAACTGCATATCTTTTAAATACTGTTTCTTAGCAATATTTAACCTAATCATAAGTCCTACTTCATGGGACTTACCATACTTCTCAACCGCATCTAAGAAGATATCATTAAATAAAGCAATATCTTTTTCCCTTGATTCTACCCCTTCTTCTTTAGCCATATCTCGTAATGCTTGCATTATTTCATACATCTCTACTTCTGAAGGACAGTTGGCCTCACAAGTAGCACAACCTATACATGTTTGAATTGATTTGCTTTGTAACAAAGGCTTCTTTATCCCATGAATAATCATCTCTAAAATTTGGTTAGGAGAATAGTCCATGTAAGTGGAAAAGGGACAAATTCCAGAACATTTTGTGCACTGAATACAGTCACTTAAATCCTGTCCACTTCGCTTCTCCACCGCCTCTATTAAGCCTCGCTCCTCTGGCAATATATCAACCTTCATCATTTTCACCTCTTTTATCGATTTTTATCAACCTTCTTTTTTCGGACAATGAGCTTTCTTGACAAATCTTCTATTTATTTCGGAAGTGTTAGGTTTAATTCCCTTTTCTCTAGCCATTTCTCGTAGAGTCTTCATGATTTGATTAACACTAATTGCTGCAGGACAATTCACCTGACATTCATCACAGGTCTCACAAATCCAAATAGCTCTACTATTTAAAACGGTATCTTCTAAGCCGTCTATTATTTGTTCAAGAAGTTGTCTGGGAGTATAATCAAACTTAGCACTCTTTTGACACATCCCTCCACACTTATAACACTGCAAACATTTAGTCAAATTGCTATTAGTCCTAGATTCTACTTTCCTTAAAAAACTATCATTTGCAGGAGTAGGATCTATTTTATATAACATCTAATTTCACTTCCTCTAATAATTTAATTATCTTAATATTTTATAAATAAGATAAACCCTCACTAGCAGCAGCTTTACCCATAGCTACACTTTCTCTAATTTCTAGAGGAGCAGTACAACTACCAGCTAATAAAATACCTTCTTTAGATGATTTAACAGGCTCCATATTTGATTGAGCTTCCTTATAGAAACCATACTCATCTGTTTCAATTCCTAAAACATTAGCCAGTTCTTCTGAATTTTTTTGTGGTTCCATAGCACTAGCTAATACAACTAAGTCTGCTTCTAGTTCTACCGGATCACCGATTAATGAGTTCTCTGCTTTAACTAACACTTTATTATTACCTTGATTAATAACCTTAGAAACTCGTCCTCTTATATATCGAACACTATATTCTTCAATTGCATCTCTAATAAATTCCTCATAACCTTTTCCTAAAGCTCTAATATCTATATAGAATACAAATGCATTTGCACTAGGCACCTTTTCTTTAAGTAAAATAGCATGCTTAGCTGAATAAGTACAACATATTTTTGAACAATAACGATACCCTTTAACTTGGTCTCTTGAACCAACACAATGAACAAATGCTACATTACCTCCATCATACTTCTTAATATCACCGTTCATTACCATTTTTTCATACTCTTGACTAGTAACTACGTTATCTAACCTCTTATAACCATACTCACTGTAGTCATTTGGTTCCATATAATTAAATCCACTTGCTACCACTACAGCTCCTATTTCTTCAGTAACTTTATCTCCATTTTCGTTAATCTCAACTTTAAAGTCACCTGCTTTACCACTAACTGAAGTTACTTCTGAATTAAACTTAATTTCTACATTATCATTGTCTTCTACCTTAGCCTTTTGGTCATCTAAAAGAGGTTGTGCATTATCAAGTTCTGGGAAAGTTGCTGCCATATCATTAACATTTCCACCTAATTTTCCAGTCTTCTCTACCAAAATTACAGATTTATCATTTGTTGCAAGCTCAGCGGCTGCATTAATACCTGCAACACCACCACCTATAACTAATGCTTTTTTACTCATTTTCATTCCCCCATACAATTGTAGTTGGATACTAAAAAAATATTAATCTTTATATTACTAAATTATATTATTAACCTTCGTAATCAACATCAATCTTATTTAGTGCTTCTTTGAATCGATTTTGACCACCAATATGTGCTTTAAAAGCTAAACGTTCTTTGGATAATCCTAAAGCCATACCTACTAACTGAGTAATATGAATAATAGGAATATCAAGTTCAACATTATCTCTATAATCTAACTGTTGTTGCATGCGATCCAATTGACTTAAACAATAAGGGCATAAAACAATAACAAAATCCGGATCTGCTTCATCTCTAATACTTGTTAACTTCATTTCACTATGCTCTAGTGATTTTTCTTTATCATTAATAACCTGAGTAAATCCTGTTCCACAACATTCACCACTAGCAGTATACTCTACATTCTCTCCACCCATTATTTCAACCATTTCCTGAATAAAGGTTGGATATTGAGCATCATCAATTGCTCCATACTTACCCCCACCTAAATAATGGCAACCATAATGAGTAGCAAACTTTAATCCTTCTAAAGGTCGTTCAACGTTTTCAGCAATTCTATCTTTAAGTTTATATAATAAAGCACCTATGTGAAAGATATCGCTTTCACCTTTATATTCACGCCCCATCATATTTAACATCATATTTACGCTTTCTCTAACCTCATCATTTCCATTCATGAAATGACCAAATTCATTTAAAAATGTCCAACAACCATTACATACTGCACATATATCTAAGCCTTGCTCCTCAGCTAAAGAAATATTTCTAGCCACAGCAGGCATAGAAGCAGTAGGTGCTGCTACGTTAGCAAAAGTTACGAATCCACCACAACATGTTTGATCTTCTGAAACAACTGGCTTGACACCTAACTTATTTAAGATATCTAATGTACATGATTCGATTCCTGGATACTTATTACTAGCTACACAACTTTGAAAATAGAAAATTTCATCAGGAATTGGAATATTGTCTACTAATTCTTCTCTAATACCGCTTAGTTTATCAAGTTTATGCATTCTCTGCACCCCCTGTTGGTACACCATAATTATAGAAACGATAATGTGTCTTTATGTCTCCTACTTTTCTTGGTAACTCCTTAGTCTTACATTTCTCTTCAATTCTTGGTGTGCATTTACTACAATCATATAACTCTACGCCACCGATTTTCTTCATGAAGCTAGTCATACCACTCAAATCAGAAATCATATTGATTTCAGCGACAGCTTCCTCAGTAACCTGTCTCTTACGAGGCATACCTGCTTCCTCTCGAATATTTGCTATATCTCCACGTTCTTCAAGAACATAAGGATTCCTTTCAGATGGAGAAACAGTAATTCCATCACTTAAGTAATCTTGTTCTGCATACTTCTGTAACTGCTTAACATCTTCCCAACCAAAACCTTGGCTCATTGCAGCCAGACGAGTCATGAATACAAAAAATGGGAAGTTAATATCTACTGGACAAGTAGCAAAACAACCACTACAAAAGAAACACTGCCATAATTCAATACTTGACACTATTCTCTTAATATTACCATTAACTAAGTCAGCTATCATTTTACGAGGATTATAACTTGGATTTACTGCAGCTGCTGGACACTGCCCTGTACACTTTCCACATTGAAGACACTTCTCAGCTCCATTAACAAAACCCATTGCGATAGGCTTCCATTTTTCATAAAAGGTATCGCTCCAATCATTTGCATTTTCTAGCACTATTAAACACCCCTTCCTTCATTATCTCCTAAACTTATTGCATCAGCAACAGCCTCTTTCATCATTGGCATCATCTCAGGCATGAAGTTCATGAGATCTTCTCTATACTTCTTACCTCGCATGGCATACTTGAACATACCAGGCATCATCTTCATCATTCTACCAAGTGGCATCTCCAAGCTAAACATGTCGCCAAAATAATCTAATATTTCTTCTCCAACTTCCTCACCAGAAGCATCAAAAACCTCAGTATAATTCTTCTCTACATAAGCATCTTTATGCCTTTCCATTAATTTAATCCCTCCTTAAGACATTTTCCTCTACAGCCTGTGGCAATAACCCTTTTGGTTTTTGGGTCTTTTAAAAAAGAGTGTGAATGCTCACACTTTGAACAGTATTCAAGGTTCAAAATGTAATTTACTCCATTACACTCTGGACATAAATACTCTTTAATATTTGGTGGCAATTCATCTTCTCCTTCAACAATTACATCAATAAATTTTGGTCTCAATTCTTCAATTAATTTTCCACAGCTTTTACATTGAAACAAGAATACACCTCCCTACCCTCCCCAATGGAAGGGGCATAATAATTATATAACTTTTGGTAATTAAAGTCAAGAGAGGTTATGATTCTATTCTACTACATTCTGTGAATAGTATAAAAGATTCTGTAACTCTAGAGTCAAATCTACTCCCTGTAAATATACATCATCAGGAATATCTAAGTGAACAGGAGCAAAATTTAATAATACTTTCATATCATTCTCTATTAAAATATCAGTGATTTCATGTGCTGCTCGTGCAGGTACAGCAATTATTCCTATTTGTGGATCAAGTTCATCTATCATTTGAGGTAATTTATCAGTATGCTGAATTTCAATTTGACCAATAGTTGAACCAACCTTGTCTTCATCTTTATCAAATATAGCCTTAATACGTACTTTACAATTATTATTGACTTGATTAAAATTACCAAGTGCTGTGCCTATATGACCAGCTCCAATTAATATAGCAGTCTTTTCTTCATTTAAACCACAGATCTTTTTTAATCTATTTAATAAATCATCCACTTCATAACCAACTCCACGTACTCCAAACTCACCGAAATAAGTTAGATCTTTACGAAATTGTGTTGCTTTTAATCCAATTCTATCCTCTAATTGTTGTGAAGAAACAATTTCAGTTCCTTTAGCCTTTAATTCCTCTAAGACACGTAAATATAATGGTAACCTTCTAATTACACTATCTGGGACTGTTTTATCCTTCATTACACTCCCCCTTTCCTTTAGAGTAGTGGCTTTTTTCACATTTATAATCAAAAAATAATAAATCTAGTCCGTCCCCGCCCCGCGGGGGTGATTAAACTTAGAATATCACATTAGCCTTATTTTGTCAAATTGAATTGGTTATCATTTCCTTCAAGTAATTTCTATTAAAAGATTTGAAACTAATTTATGAATACTCCTTCTATTTTGATAGGAAATAAATCATTCACAATATTTTGACACTACCCTGTATAATAATATTAATTCCACCACTGGTATGTATACTTCTATCTTGCTGATCAATTCTCCTGCTAAACTAATTGTTAATTTTTACATTAAGTTCAATTTATCAGCATTTTGCCTAATAATATTCTTAAACAAAGGAGACAATACTTATAAATTAACTAAATGCTAATTAATAAATATGCATTATTAATATGATTTAATAGTTTAATTATAATTCAAATATCAAATCTATAGAAGATGATCTTTAACTTTATTAATAGAATATAAAATAAAATCAGGAAAAAGGTGGGATATGCTATGTTTGAAAAGTTCATTACAGAATTATCAGCAAAATTAACTATTGATAATTTGAATCAATTGAAAGAATCCGATCCTAAGAAGTATGATGAAACATTAAAATTGTTCATCGTTGCTGCTGAAGTAGGTACTAAAATGTTAAAGGAAAGCCCTAAATTTCGTAAAGTTTTCGCAGAGATTCATGCAGAATTTCTAAAATATCCAGAAAGTAAAGAAGTGATTGAAACAGCATTAAATGCTAATAAAAAAATTAACTCTTAAAATACAAAATCCATACCACTATGGTATGGGAATAAAACTTGTTTTATATTTAATTTACATTTAATATAATCAAAATGGTGAGCCATGGAGGAGTCGAACCTCCGACACCCTGATTAAAAGTCAGGTGCTCTGCCAGCTGAGCTAATGGCCCATATTGTAAATGGAGCT
>NZ_FUWM01000025.1 GCF_900167185.1 Selenihalanaerobacter shriftii | reverse complement strand
ACATTAACAGTTTTATTACCTTTAATTTGAGAAACTGTGCCACGCTTTAACTCGTTTCTAATCGTATTAGAAGCTCTACCTAAGCGTTTTGCAATAGCATAAGCAGACATTCCTTCGGAATGTAATAATGCAATTTGACCACGCTCATAAGCATTTAGGTGTTTATTTTTTCGAGATTTTGGTGTATTATTTAAGTAGTCCATAGTGTGCACCCTCCTGTAATGTTTTTATTTTGTGGTGATTTAATTATATTACAGTTTGGTCCACTATGGGCATTTTTTTATTAATTTTTTATTAGTTCAAGTTAATTTTACAATGAAGCGTTATTAAATCTGGAGCTATAATGGTACCTATAAATATTATGTATAAACCCCCAGCTATAGAATATATTCTAAATAATTCAGAGGCTAAAGTATTAATTACTTCTCAGGAATTCTTACCTATAATTGAAGGGTGTGATTTAGAATATTTAAAAAAGATCATAATTGTTGAGGGTGAGAAGATAGATGATTGTAAAAATTTAAGTGAATTTTATAATGGTGGTAAATCTTATCCTGAGGTAAAGAATTAATCTAAAGATAATGTGGCTGCTTGTCTATATACATCTGGAACTACCGGTGATCCAAAAGGAGCTATGTTAACTCATCATAATCTTATATTTGATACGGAGGCAACAATTAAACATCTAAAAGTTGATGAAGAGGGTCGTTATCTTTGTGTATTACCTATGTTTCATGCTTTTGCAGAGACGGTTTGTATGTTAATGCCAGTCTTTTTAGGTGCTAGTATTGTAATTATGAAGAGTTTCTTACCGGAAAGAGTCTTAAAGACTATTCAGAAAAAGAATGTAACATTTTTTGCAGCGGTACCCACTATGTATGCGGCTCTTTTAAATGTTAGAAATAAGGAAGAATATGATTTATCTAGTTTAGAATTATGTTTATCTGGTGGAGCAGCTATGCCGTTAAAGATAATGGAAGATTTTGAAAAGACCTTCAATACTATAATTATTGAAGGAAATGGTCCAACAGAGACCTCACCAGTGGCTTATGTTAATCCAATTGATGGCATTAGAAAACCTGGTTCAGTAGGATTACCTATTCCTGAAGTAGAGGCTAAAATTGTTGATGAAAATGATGAAGAACTACCTAGAGGTGAAATAGGAGAAATTGCTGTTAAAGGTGCTAATGTAATGAAAGGATACTTTAAAAAACCTAAAGCTACTGAAAAGGCTTTACGAAATGGCTGGTTTCATACTGGAGATTTAGGTAAAATGGATAATGATGGATACATTTCTATCGTTGATAGAAAAAAAGATATGATAAATGTAGGTGGAATGAATGTTTATCCTCGGGAAATAGAAGAACAACTATATAAGAATCCTAAAGTACTAGAGGTAGCTGTAGTAGCTACAAAAGATGAATTAAGAGGAGAAATCCCAAAGGCTTTTATAGTTTTAAGAGAAGGTGAAGAGGCTACAGATCGAGAAATTAAGATGTTCTGTATGGATTATTTTGCTAATTATAAAATACCGAAGTTAATTGAATTTGTAGATGAGTTACCTAAAAGTGCTACTGGAAAAATAGATAAGAAGGTATTAAAAGAAATATAGGGTATTATGTCTAACTAATAGACTGGATATTGATAAAATCATATATATTCAGTCTATTAATTTTGCTAGAAATAGTTTATTAAAACTTAGTCACTTATGACTATAAACATAAAAACTTTTAAAATAATTAAATAAAAGTTTGAAATATATATTATAATATTCAATATAGTAGGAGGAGTTATATTGAATATACAACGATTATTAGAAAAAGATTTAGAAAAGTATAGTCATTATCATCAGTATGGTAAAGTACCAACTTATATACCTGCGTTAGCTAAAGCAGATCCTACTGATGTAGGTATAAGTATCATAAATACAAAAGGGAACTCCTTCTGTATCGGGGAATGTCAAAAAAAATTTAGTCTTCAAAGTGTTTCAAAACCACTTGCTTTGATATTAGCTATTATGGATAATGGAAAAGAAAAAGTATTTAGCAAGGTAGGAATGGAACCTACCGGTGACCCATTTAATTCAATAAATAAATTAACCGGTGCAGACAAGCCATATAATCCTATGATTAATGCCGGGGCTATTGCTGTAACGTCAATGATTAAAGGGAAGAATAGTCTCAAAAAATTCCAAAGAATAATAGATCTTTTTAAAAAATTATCTGGAAATGAAAATTTAGATATAAATCATGAGGTATATTCATCTGAAATAGAAACCGGTAATAGAAATAGATCTTTAGCTTACTATATGAAGGACAAGGATATAATTGAAGGACAGGTAGAAGATATAGTTAAACTATATTTTAAACAATGCTCAATTGCAGTTACTTGTACTGATATTGCTAATATGGCATCTGTCTTAGCCAATGAAGGTGTAATTCCAAAGACCAGTGAACGAGTAATCCCTAGAAATATTGCCCAAATGGTTAGAACATTAATGGCTACTTGTGGAATGTACGATGAGTCCGGAAGATTTGCTTTAACAGTAGGATTACCAGCCAAAAGTGGGGTAGGTGGAGGTATAATGGCTGTAGTTCCTAATAGATTCGGAATAGGTACTTATGGGCCTGCTTTAGATGAAAAAGGGAATAGTATTGTGGGGATGAAAATATTAGAAGAATTATCTAAAAAACTTGATTTAAGTATTTATTAATCGTAGAAAGGAGCAAATCAGATGATAGCAATTACAAATGCCAAAATTATTACAATGGCTGATAAAATCATTGAAAAAGGTAGTATTATTATTGAAGGTAGTAAGATTAAAAATGTTGGTAAGAATATAGAAATTTATGAAGTAGAAGAAATAATAGATGCCAATAATAAAATTGTAATCCCTGGGATGATTGATGCTCATACTCATCTAGGGCTTGATGAAGAAGGTTTAGGCTGGGAAGGAGAAGATTTTAATGAAACTTCTGACCCAGTTACTCCTCACTTAAGAGCTATTGATGGAGTTAACCCCCATGAATTGGGGTTAGCTAAAGCATACCAAAATGGAATAACTACTGTAATGACAGGACCAGGGAGTGCTAATGTCATAGGTGGTCAAGTATTAGTAATGAAGACAAAAGGAAATACTGTTGATGAAATGGTATTAAAAAGTCCAGCGGGAATTAAAGCTGCTGTTGGTGAAAATCCTAAAGATTATTATGGAAAACAAGATGAGTCACCGGTCACTAGAATGGCAGTAGCTGCTTTACTAAGAGAGGCATTTATGAATACCCAAGATTATTTAACTGAAAAGAGTGTGGCTAAAAAGGAAGATGAATCATTTAATAGAGATATTCGTTTAGAAAGTATAGCACAAGTAATTAATAAAGAAATCCCTTTAAAAATTCATGCTCATAGAGCTGATGATATTATGACAGCATTGCGAATAGCCTGTGAATTCGATATTGATATTACTATAGAACATTGTACTGAGGGACATAAGGTAGTAGATGAATTAATGGCTACAGATGTGTCAGTTACCTTAGGACCTAGTATGAGTGCCGCAGTTAAAGTGGAATTAAAAGAAGTTTCTTTTGAAACACCAGGAATCTTAGCTAGTGCTGGTGTTAAAGTTGCTTTAGTAAGTGATCATCCAGTCATGCCGATTGAAAATTTACCGATTTATGCAGCATTAGCTGTTAAGTCCGGTATGGATGAAATAGATGCCTTAAAAGCCATTACTATTAATCCAGCAGAAATTTTAGGATTAGCTGACCGAGTTGGTAGTATAGAAGTAGGAAAAGATGCAGACTTAGTCATCTTTGATGGTGACCCTTTAGATATTAAGTCAAATATAGAAGACGTATTTATTAATGGAGAGAAAGTTAAAGATTAGTCATATATAATTGAATAATTTTGTAATAAATAGGAGTAGATGTCGAAGGAAGTTTCTAAAGGTGATTTTACTATCAAAGTACCGGAAATGCTTTTAAGTAGAAAAGATGAATTAAGAACTTTAGGTCACGCATTGATTAGTACTCAAAATGCAGTAAAAGATATGCTACAAGATGTACGAGAGGCTGCACAAAATACTGCATCTACTACTCAAGAATTATCTGCTACTAGTGAAGAGGCCTCGGCTTCTATAGAGGAAGTTGCAGCTTCAACTCAAGAGTTTATTACTAATACGGAAAATTTAAATAATACTTCTCAAAATATGAATGAAGTTGCTAATGATGTGAGAGATTTAGCCGAGGATGGCTTGGAAAAAATGCAAGAAATTCAAAATGTAATGAAGAGAATTTTAAAATCTTCACAAGAATCTAGTGCAATGGTTAGTGAGCTCAATAATGCTTCAGAGGAGATAGCAGATATTGTAGATGTTATAGTTGATATAGCTGATCAAACCAATTTATTAGCTTTAAATGCAGCAATAGAAGCAGTTAGAGCAGAAGAACAAGGACAAGGTTTTGCAGTAGTTGCAGAGGAAGTTAGAGAACTTGCTGAATAGACTCAAAATTGCTTCTTTTGGACAACAAATTGCCGGTGGAAGTGAAGAAATCTCTAGTGCTACTGAAGAACAGTCGGCAGCTATTCAGCAAATTTCTACTTCTTTACAAGAATTGGCTGGTATGGCGCAAGATTTAAATAATTTAGTAGACAAATTTAAATTATAATTAGTTGTTTAATATAATTTGATATACTAATAGGCATGCCTATTAGTATTAATTTGAAAAGTGATTTTCTTATCAAATTTTTCTTGCTTAAAGTTGCAGGATAGTTGTCTATAATAAAGAAATACAGTATGTAGAATAGTAATAATTATTATATTAAACTAGTATTAAGTTACATACGATATAACATTAAAGGAAGGAGGGATTAGAGTGAAAAAAGTTATATATATACTATTAATTTCATTAATAGTGCTTGCCCTCACTGGATGTGCAGGGTTAGCTAAAAAGCAAGATGTAAAAGGAAAATTATTTGTACCAAAAGTTAATTACTCATATTTTAAATTAAATAATGGTTTACAAGTTTATGTTTTTGAAGATCATCAACTACCACTAGCTAAGTTTGCTGTATGGTATAAAGTAGGTTCGATCGATGAACCACAAGGTCTTTCAGGTATATCACATCTTTTAGAACATACTATGTTTTTAGGAACAGAAAGCCTTCCAAAAGATGAAGTTCATGAACTTATTAAGTCTACAGGTGGTATAAATAATGCTGGTACTTATTATGATTATACTATGTATTATGAGGAAATTCCATCAACAAAACTTGAGTTGGCTATGGCTATAGAAGCCGACAGAATGGGTAATTTAAAGATAGACCCTCAGGAATTTAAAAGAGAAAAAGAGGTAGTTATGCAAGAAAGAAGAAAGAGAGTTGAAAATACTACTTTTAATTCAGCTTTAGAAAAGATTCAGGCTAAAGCTTTTAAAGAATCATCATTACATCATCAGATAATTGGTTGGATGAAGGATCTTAAGAATATAAATACAAATGATGTTAGAAGATATTATAACCAATATTATGCTCCTAATAATGCAGTAATGGTAGTTTCAGGGGATGTTGATCCTCAGAGGGTACATAAGCTTGCTAAAAAGTATTATGGTGATTATCAATCAAAAGAAATAGATAGGTTAAATATAAAAGAGCCTAAACAGACTAAAGAACGATTTATAAAAGTAAAGGAGAATACAAAGTTACCAATTATAGGTATGATTTATAAAATTCCAAAAGGCAATCATCCTGATATGATAGCTATAGAGGCGTTATTGGATATTTGGATAAATAATTCTACTTCTAGAGTTAAATCTGAATTGAAGAAGAAGAAAAATATGATTCTAAGGGTTGGAGCCTTCCCAGTAGAATTACGTAAGCCGGGGTTTGCTCTTATTTATACTATGCCTATGAAGAAAGAGATAATTGATCAAGTGAAGAATGCGTTTGATGAAGAATTAAAGAAATTAATCAATGAAGGAATTACAGATGAAGAACTTAAAATAGTTAAGAAAGCTGCATTAAAGAAGACAATCTTTAACCAAAAGAAAACTTCTGAAATTGCTCATACAGTAGCTAAAAGTGTTATTAGGTATAATGATCCAAAGCTTTATCAAAAGAAAATTAAAAGATTAAAAAATCTCACTAAAGATGATATTATCGTAGCTGCTAAAGAATATTTTACTAAAAATAACAGAACTGTGGGGTATATTGTACCTAAAAAGTGATAGTGATTTGTTAGTAATAATCAATTTGAGTTTATAAAGATTAATAATTATGATTAATATAGGGTTGAGGTGATATGCAATGAAGAAATCTATAATGATTCTGTTAATTATGGTTATTCTATTACAAGCCTTTTTGATTCAAGAATCTTTTGCTAAAAGTAAATTTAATAAAGAACTGTTTGAAAAATTAGCTGAAAGCAAGAATAAAGTGCCTCATGTCGATATTCCTAATTATGAACGAGTAAAGTTAGATAATGGTTTAACTATTTATCTTGTGGAAGATCATACTTTACCGATTATTGAAGTTGTAGGTTATATTAAAGGTGGAAGAAGGCAGGAAACAGAAAATGTAGCTGGAATTTCTGATTTAATGTTTACAATGATGAATACAAGTACTCAAAATTTTGAGGAAGAAGAATTTTCTAAGTATAAAGAGTTACATGGTATTGATTTTAGTTTTAGTGTTAAAAATGATTATACTAAGTTTTCTGGTGATGCCTTAAGCATAGATAAGAAAGATATGATTTCATTAATGGCTGATTTATTTCAAAATCCAAAGTTTAATGCCGATTATTTTAGTAGAATTAAACAACAGACTTTACAAAGTTTATTACAGGCAAAAACCCAGGAAAGTTCTTTACTCAATATGTATTTTTACAAGACTATCTACCATAACCACCCATATTCATTTCAATATGATTTAGATTTAAGAAGAAAGGCTTTAGCTAATATAACACCTGCTAGTCTAAAAGAATTCTATAATCAAAATATTACGCCTAATAATACTATATTAGGTATAGTTGGTGATATAGATATAAGTAAGATGAAGCAGTTAATTAAAGCAGAATTTAAAAATTGGCCTCAAGATAAAATTAATCTTAAAAAGTCTAAGCTTAAAGTAGATGGAAAAAATTATAATAAGGTTATTATTATTAATAAACCAGACGCCACTCAAGCTAAGATAAAAATGGGATATAGTTTTTTTAGTGATGAATTTCAATCTAGAATTCCTTTTACAATAGCTAACCGGGTTTATGGTGGAGGCGATTTTGGAAGTAGATTAATGAAAAATTTAAGGGTTAAAAAAGGTTATGTTTATGGTGTTCATTCTAATGATAGTTATGATCAATTGGATGGTGATTATTATATTACTACGGAAGTAAAACCTAATAAAACTTATGAGACTATGGAAGCTATTAAGGAAGAAATGCTGGCTATTAAAAGTGGAAAAGCTAAGATAACAGATGAGGAGTTATTTAAGATCATAAATCGTTATAATGCTCTTTATCCTAAAAAATATAAATCTAAATTAAATATTTTATCTAAGGTTATTTATAATGTAGAGATAAAGAATAGAAAAGCTAGTTATATGAATAAATTTATAAAGAAATATAATGGTCTTACTGTTGAAGAAGCTCAAAAATCTTTTGCTAAATATACATATCCAGAAAAGTTTCTTACAGTAATTGTAGGAAATAAAGAGAAATTGATTCCTGAATTTAAGAAGAAAGGAATTAAAATCAAGGTTATTGAAATAAATTAATTTTTAGAGGGGGCTTATAAAGTCCTCTTTTTTATTATGCAGAAGGAAATAAAGGAGATTAAGCATTTTATATAGTAAGAGAAGGTGTAATTTTAAATTATTTCCTCTTTAATTCCTGTCAATTATATTCTTTCATTTACTATTCCTAAATAAATATTACATTTTTTTCCTGAGATTGCAGGAACATTTGTTCCTGCATAGAAGTTATTATATGTATTAATCTAAATATATTAATATACCAATAGCATAAAGATATTAAAAATCATTAAGAAAGTATATTTTTATGTGTTTTTTGGAAGATACTTTAGGGGGAAAAAAGATGCTGAGGGTTCATAAATTAATAATAGGAATAACGAATAGTGTTAAATCAAAATTGATAATAATAATTTTTATTATTATAGTCTTTACAGTTAGTATAATTAATTTATTTATTTTACCTAGTATTAAGCAAGAAATATATCAAGAAAAGAAGATTCAAATGAAGAGAATTGTAGATTCTTCAGTAGGTATCTTACAACATTATTATGAATTAGCTCAAAAAGGTAAAATCAGTCAAGAAGAGGCACAATATAATGCAAAACATATAATAAAAGAATCTACCTATGGTCCTAAGAAGAAGAAGTATCTTTGGATTTTAAATTTTGATTCTCAAATAATTATACATCCTTTTAAACCTAAGCTTAATGGTAATAAATTAAATGATTTAATTAAAATTACCGATATACCATTAAAATTTATGGATATTAATAATAAAAGTAAGACTTTTTTTCTAACAGATGAATCACAAGCAACCTCTGTAGCAAACGAATTAGATGAAAGTTTTCAGCAAATAATGGTAACTCTTAAAGAGCAAGTTTATGCATATATGGATTATAAATGGCAATATTATGATGATCAAACAAAGGTAGAACCTAAGATGGCTTATGTTACAGCATTTAAACCTTGGAAATGGATATTAGGAACAGGGATATATGTAAATGAAGTAGAACAAAGAGTAAAGGAAATTAGAAATAGAATTATTCTAATTTTATTTTGTATTATGACCTTAATTGGAATAGTTGTTTATTTTTTAACAGACCATTTTTTATCTCCAATAATAACTGCTTCAAATTTTGCTAGTAATATAGCTAAAGGCAATTTTGATATTGAGTTACCTCAATGTAAAACAGATGATGAAATAGGGAATTTATTAACTTCATTAGATAAGATGCAAGAACAATTATATAGTCACATAAATCAATTGAATGAAACTAATAAAGAATTAAAACATGAAAAAAATAAGTTACAAAAATATTTAAATGTTTCACAGATAATATTTTTAATTATAAATAAAGATAAAGAAGTAGAATTAATTAATCAAAAAGGATGTGAAATTTTAGGATATAACAGAGAAGAAATTATTGGTAAAAAATGGATTGACAATTTTGTTAGTGAAAAAGAAAAAGGTGAACTGAAAAAAGAGTGCAAGAAAGTAATGAGCCAAAAATCAAAAGTTATTGATTATTATGAGAATAAAATTATAAATAAAGATGGGGAAGAAATAATAATGGCGTGGCATAATACTTCACTATATAATGAACAAGGTGAATTCCAGGGAGTGTTAAGTTCCGGGATTGATATTACTGAGAGAAAATTATTAAAAGAAGAATTAGAATATAATCAATTACAAGCAGAATTTTTTGCTAATCTATCTCATGAACTAAAGACACCATTAAATCTAATCTTTTCTGCTTTACAGATGCTAAATTTATATCGAAAGAATAATCTAAATTCTAATAATAATAAATCATGTGGTAAATATATAGATGTTATTAATCAAAATGGATATAGATTATTAAGATTAGTAAATAATTTAGTTGATATTACTAAAATAGATTCTAATTCATTTACATTAAATTTACAAAATTGTGATATAGTAAATCTTATTAAAGATATAACTTATTCAGTTGAAGACTATATAAAGCATAAAGACTGCATATTAGAATTTAATTCTAATATAAGTGAAGTAATAACTGCTTGTGATCCCTTTAATATTGAGAGAATTATGTTAAATCTTCTTTCTAATGCTATAAAATTTACAGATGTTGGTGATCAAATATCAGTAAATATGTATAAAGATGATGAAGATATTTTTGTTTCAGTTAAAGATACAGGAATTGGTATTCCAAAAGATAAACAGAAAATAATATTTAAACGTTTTGGACAAGCTGATAAGTCTTTTACTAGAAATAGTGAAGGTAGTGGAATTGGTTTAGCTATTGTTGAATTATTAGTGAAGATGCATAATGGTGAAATAACTGTAAACAGTGAATATCAGAAAGGAAGTGAATTTATTATAAAACTTCCGATTAATGTAATAGAAGAAGATAAGAAGATATCTTCAAATAATTATTTTCATTCAGCAGAAGAATTAATTGATAGAATAGATGTGGAATTTTCAGATATATATGATTTATAGTTTTAAAAAATTAAGCTTTATTATGCAAATTATTATAGAAATAAAATATATAATAAGAAAGAGAGGCTAATTAACCTCTCTTAAATTTTCATTTTAAAGCTGGTGCAATCCAGTATTGGTTTGCAGACTTAATGATATCATCTATAGATGATTCATTCCAATTAATCTTTTCAAAGCTATTTTTATTCATTTGAATAAGAAGTACTTCATTTTTTTCATTATCTTTTGTACTTATAAAGTTAAGACACCAAATAAGTTTTAACTTAGAGATATTAGTATTATTATTAAAATGTTTAATGAAGATTTCTTGACTATTTATTAAAATTCTTTTACGAATTGTATCTACAGTTAAGTTTTTATTAGCACTAGTGATTAATTTTATTGTTAATATATTATTAGAATAATTATGGTCTAATAGATATTTGTTAGGTTCTTCTATACTTTCCTTAATGAGTTTTAAAACATAATTACTTATGTTTACTGTAGGTGATTCATTATTTTCTTTAAAGTTAGGAGTTTTATTGTTTTTTGATGACATTGATAAAGATTCTTGATCAGTAGGATTGGTAGCTATTTTATCTGATTGTGTTCTTTCTTGACTAGTTTGAACTACTCTATCTTTTGGCATAGTAATCCCAGTTAATATTAAAAATACAATTAAAGTTATACCGTATATTTTAGCAACGTTATTTCTGGTTTGATTATTTCCCCACCAAATTACTAATTTTGGTTTGATCATCCCTACAATAAATCCTAAAAGAGAAGTTGACGCTAATAATATAAATATTTTATTCATTATTATACCTCCTTCCTAAGATGTTCAACAATATATGTAAATTAAATATTTGAAGCCAATTAAGTATATTATTATTACACATAAATTATGATGAATTTAGTAATTGAAATTTTAATTAGAAAAAAGTTTATATTCTAAATCTATTGACTATGGATATAAATAAAAGGAAGAATGGTTTATTTAAAATTAGTAAAAACTAAATTTAGAAATTAAATTTTATTAATTTAATTATTCTATTGAAGGAGGAGGTCTAATTATGACTGATTCAATTTATAATAAAAATAATAGAATAAACCATTCTGCTCCTAAATGTATTTATTGTGAAGAAAGTGTTACTAAAAGGGAAAATGTAATCTCAACAGACTTTGGTTTGGCTCATGAAGAGTGTTTTTTAGAGATATAATTTTGAGAATAATTAAGAATATTAGTGTTAGTAATTATGAATTATCTAATTTAGACTTTAAAGTGTTTAATTCTGCTTTTAAATCCTCTAATTTTTGCATCATCTCAATTTTTATTGAATGAGCAGGCATCCTTCTTTGTAAATCTTTTATTTCATTATTTAAATCTTTAATTTTATCTTGTATATTTTCTTGGCTCATGCTTAATAACTCCTTTCTTCAAAAACTGGAAATTTAATTATTATATGGATATTTCTCTAATTGCAATTAAAAATCCTGCTTGATTATAAATTCTGTATATATAATTTTAACTTATAGAAATAGCCTTGGCCAATAAATAATATTTCAATAAGACTGATTAAACCTATTATTATGAAGAATTTACCCTGTGTAAAGAATAATTGAATAATTCAATTAGTTTTAGTTTATACTAAATATGAACTCTAATTAGGAGGGATTATTATTAAACAGGAGACTAAAGTAAGAGAGGGAGCAATTCCTACTGTAGTTGGTACTGTAGTTACTGGGGTAGGAATTGGACTTCGAACTGTTAATCCTGTGTTGGGTTGGGGAATAGCAGGTTTTGGCTTAGCTCATGTTTTTTTAGGTGCTATTGATTTAATTGAACATGGTCCTGCAGATAATAAGATGATGCAGATGAAAGAGGAACCTCAACAATAAAATTAGAGTTTAAAGCTAGAAGGAACCTACATATATGTAGGTTCCTTTTAGTATATTGTTAAAGCCGCTACAAATTTGTAGCGGCTTTAAATTTTAGTTTGAATTTATTCTTTAATCATTAGGTTTACTTGGAACAGAAATAGAAGTTAAAGCTTTTCCAGCTTCCATGTCTGATTTAGATTGAACCGCTAAATCTCCTAGTGAAACAATTCCTACTAAATTATCATTATCAACTACTGGTAATCGTCTAATTTGATTTGATGCCATTAATTCAGCAGCATCTTTGGCAGTCATGTCAGGTGTACCATAGACTAAGTTATTAGTCATGATTTTTTCTACAGGTGTTTCTGCATTTCCATCACTGACTGTATTACGAATTGCAATATCTCTATCTGTAATAATTCCTATAGGCTTTGAACCTTCACAGACTGGGATAGCTCCAACATTTAAATTATGCATTATTTCTGCAGCTTCTCTAACAGTAGAATTACGTTCTAATGTTGACACATTATTAGTCATTACATTTGTGATTTCCATTGAGATTATCTACCTCCTTTTTAAGGTTAGGTTATGTAGCTAAAGAAGTTTTTAATCATAAATTTAAATTTATTTTTAGAAAATCAATGTTTAGAAAAAGATAACAAATTTAATCTTATAAAGGGAATTAATTCCTTAGCGTAGTAATAGTATATTGAAAGTTATTTTATCAGATATTTAAAGATGACAAATTAAGAAAAGGGAGGAATTAAAATGAGTAATCGAAAAACTGAAGACAGAATTAGAGATATAATACAGAAATGGTTTGCAGCTTGGATTAGTCAAGATAAGGAAAAAATTAAGTATTTCATAACCCCGAATGTTTTTAATGATAAAGAAAAAGTTTACAAAGATGAAGAACTTATTTATGAAGAAGATAAAGATTATACGAGAGATGAGTATTTACAACATGTAGAAGATTTATGGACTCAAAGAAAATATTTAGAAATGGAAATAAAGCCTTTGGAAGTTTCTATTTTAGATGAAATTAGTACTTATAGTGGAAGTTTAAATATTAAACTAGAACAAAGAGAAGATAATTCAATAGTTACTTATAATACACAGGTTTCAATAGAACTATCTATGATAAATGGTAAATTGTACATAGTTAACTTAAAAAATATAATAGAAATCGATCCTTAAAATTGATCTGTATTCATTTTAAAATCTCTATTAATTTTGAGGGGGAAAAAGATGAAAGTTATAGATTTAATGGAAGATTTTCTGCAGTGGCTTGAAGCAGAAAAAGGTTATGCTCAATCCACATTAAAAGCATACAAATATGATATTTTATTATTCTTAAGATGGTATAAAGAGTACTATAATGAAAATAATAAAAAGAAAATAGTTTTACAAGATATAGATTTAAAAGATCTAAGAAATTTTATTATTTACTTAGCTCAGGAATTAGAACATTCAAATACAACCCGTTGTCGTAAAATTGCTTGTCTCAAATCATTTTGGCATTATTTATCTAACATAAGGAAGTTAGCTGATAATATAACCTCTGATTTATCTTTACCTAAAAAAGAACCAACTCCAGAGATCTATCTTAGACAAATAGAAATTAATAAATTATTTAATGTTATTAAAGAAATTTCGAGAAATAATATTAGAGATAAATGTATTTTAGCTGTATTATTATATACAGGTATAAGGGTTAGTGAATGTGTTGATTTAAATTTATCAGATATTAATTTAGAAGATAAAACATTAAGAGTAGTTAAAGGTAAAGGTGGTAAGTCTCGAATGATAGGAATTAATAAGGAGTTATTACCATATCTTCATAAATATCTAAAACAGAGAAAACAAATTAATATTGAAGACAATCCTTTATTTGTAAGTGAGAGAGATAATAGGCTTAGTAAGAGGACGTTACAGTATCATTTTAAACGGTGGGTCCAAGAGGCAGGTTTATCTAATGAAATAACTGTTCACAAATGTAGACATACTTTTTTAAGTCATCTATGTCAAAATGGAGCTACTTTAGCCGAAATAAAACAAATTTCAGGCCATAAAAATTTGGCTAGTTTACAACGGTATCTTCATAATGATCAAAAACGGTTAAATGAAATTGTAAATAAGGTTTCATATAATAATTAATTTTAATAAAAGTATATATTAAATATTTAAAAGACATGTGTAGAATAATTCTACACATGTCTTTTTTTGTTTTGATATGTTTAGAAGCAAGGTTTTTTAGTAAACATTACTTGGAAATATTTTTTCACGTTATATATGTAATGAATATTATGTAAAAAATTAATAAAATTATTTTTTTTAGTAAAATATGCAGGATATATGTGAAAAATATCTAATTAATATATATAATTTAATAATATATTGTTGTTTTCAGTCTATTTTATTCTATATTGCGTCATGAAAAAATATTTTCATGTCATGTATGTGGAGGTGTAAAAAATGAGAAGTAAAGAAGGAATTAAATTAGTAAGTAAAAAGTTAGTTAATTATTTGTTCGAAGATTCAACTGATGAAGAAAAAGAAATTATGAATTATGGGGCAACTATTTTATTATCCACTATAATAGCTTATTCAGCAATATTATTTATAGCCAAAGCATTAGGTATTTTCCCTTTAACGTTAACAGCATTAATTACTGCTTCTATACTTAAAGCATTATCAGGTGGAGTACATGCTTCATGTTTTAGAAATTGTGCTATTACAGGAACTATTATTTTTAATCTATTAGGATCAATAAGTTACTATTTTGCAAATCAGGTTGAAGATATAACTTATTTAATATGGTTAGTATTATTAGTTGGTTCTGTGTTAATTTATTTTTACTCGCCAGCTGGCATTAAAGAAAAACCAATTAGAGATAAAAAGAAGCAGTCTAAACTTAAAATATATTCTTATATTATTTTTTATATCTTTTTAGTGTTATATTATCTTTTAAGTTTACAAGGAGTTAGTAATCAATTTATTTTAGCAGGTCTATCAGGGCTTTTATGGCAAGGATTTTCAATTACTCCTTTAGCTTATAAAGTCTTTAATAGAGAATATATAAATTTGAACAAGGAGGTGTCACTATAATATGAAGAAGGTTATTGCTAAAGTATTAAAGAAGAGTGGTAAGGCTAATGTAGCTTCTGCAAGTGGATTTACTTTCTATCAACCAAAAGTACCAAAGATACTAAAGAATGATAAAAAATAATTTTTAATATTTAATTGAATTTATTGAAAAAAATTCGGCAGTAAATTTACTGCCGAATTTAATTTTTAGCAAATATAATTTAAATTAATAAAGGAATTAATGACAATAATATGCAATATTATAATATGTGTATAAATAGTAGACTAGATGCTGTAATATTACTAACAAATATAATTTATTACTTCAAAGGAGAGATAAGATGGGAATAGATCCAATGAAAGTTTTATGTGGAATTCTACCTGAAAGCTTATTATTAGTGTATGTAGGATTAGGATTAATTAATATCAAGCTTTCAATACGTAATTATATTAAAATTACTATTCTATATACTATTGGCTTATTAGTAGTAAGATATATATTAAATTTTGCAGGCATTCACATTTTAATTTTATGTCTATTTTTAAGTTTGCTATTTAAGATTATAGCTAAAGTAGATTGGAATCTAGCTATTATTTCTTCGTTATTAAGTCTTATTCTTTTACTATTAGGTGAAGTCTTAGTATATTCAAAATTGTTGACTTATTTTGGTATTAGTATTAAAGAATTTCTCAATAGTAATAATTTAATTTTATTTAATTTAATTATTTTTGTAACTAAAGTTCCTTTATTAATTTGTGCCTTCCTAATTTATTTTTTTGAAGTGAATTTACTTAATTCAGTAGGTGATAGTAATGCACAAGTTCAAGAATTCTAATCTAAAATATGTTGTAATTATCTTATTGACTCAAACACTGTTATTACTAATAGTTGCTATTGGCTTAAAAACAAATTTTTTTGAAGTAATTGCTATAAATTATTTACTTGATTTTCTTTTATTTATAGCAGTTGGAACATCTATATTATCAATTATTATAGTCAAACAATTATTTAAAATAATGGAGATTGAAGTAAATTCAAAAATACAAAAAATGCAATTAAATAAAAATAGAGAATTAATTGAAAGTTTAAGAAGTCAAAAACATGATTTCTTAAATCATTTACAAACAATATATGGGATGGTTCAACTCAATAAGCAGAAAAGAATTAAAGAATATATTAAATCATTGAATCAAAACATATCTATTATAAATTGTAATCAAAATGATATTTCTAATTCTATTTTAGATTCAATTTTAATGCCTAAAAAACGGAAAGCTTCTAAAGCCGGTATTGAGTTCATTTATTATGCTGATGAAAGGATTGAAGGCATAAAGTTAACACTTGATAAGATCTTTAGAATTATAGCTAATTTAGTTGATAATGCTATTGATGCTACCCAGGAATTTGAAGGTGATAAGAAGATTGAATTAAGAGGAGAAAATAAAAGATATAAATATATATTATCCGTTTATAATTCTGGCCCTGTGATAGACCAAGGTTTAATAGAACAGCTATTTGAATCAGGTTTTTCGACTAAAGGTGAAGGTAGAGGATATGGTTTGCATATTATTAAATCTTTAGTAGAACAAGCTGAGGGTAAGTTAGAAGTTAAAAGTGAAGAAGGATTTGGAACAGAGTTTACTTGTGTTTTTCCAAAGAATAAGGACATTCTAAATTAATTGAATATTATTGGTTATTCATTATAATTACTACTAAATGGTATAACAGTAATTGTGTTTATTGCATTGAAGAGTCTTAATGAGTCAGCTTTGGACCAACATTCATCTCTATCCCTACCATGTAAAATCCAGTGACGATTAATAATAGGACGCCGTTCATTAGAGAAGTTCCATGATTTGAATAACTGATCAATGAATAGTGTAATTGAATTTAGTATGATTTCTTGTATGCTTCCTTCGGGGACTTGGTTAACTTCATGATGAATCTTATCTTTAATATTACCTTTCTCAAAGGAAAATGAAGTAATTAGCCCTTCTAATATAGGGATTAAACTAGGAATTGTAACTAAATATAGTTCTTTTTTATAAGCAATAATACATTCTTTTAAAAGATTATACCAAGGTGATAGATGTGGAGATGAACAGATTGAATTTGCGAGGATATTAAAGTTCTCATTATCATTTTTAGTATAATAATTAATGAAAGCATCATCTATTTGATTTAAATTAGATATATTATTAGCAAACATACATACCTCCTGCGGTGTAAGGAAAGTTGGGAGTGTCCAACCTTTCTTAGCAAATTCTTCATATGATTTTTCAATACATTCTAAAGCTTCATTAACTTCATTATTTAACTTAATTCTTTGTGAGTTTAATTGGAACATGTAAAATTCCTCCTACAGGTAGGTAATACAATTTATCCTTTTATGTTATATTTCTAATATTAATTCTATATCCCTGCTATATTATAAAATAAATTTAAATAATAATAAAAAGTAAAGGTAACCCAATTTGGATTACCTTTATAAATATAGATATGTTAAATTACTTTATGTTTAAGTACTTAAGCTTCTATGCCATTCAATGGAGAGCCGCCGGCCTCTTTTCTTACTGCTGCAATGGCGTCAAATGGGATTTCTACTCTTTCATCATCATCAATCAGGATGATATTATCTAATCCTACTTGACATAGAATTCCTTCTTGTAAACAACAACCTCCACCAGCAGTGATAATAATTTCTACATAATCACCGATTTGTTCTTCTAATAACTCTTCGAAAGGCATCTAATCTACCTCCTTTAAATAACTTTAATATATACTATGTGAAATTATAATTAAGTGTTACAAACTAACATAATTATTCTGTAGTATTTATCCTTAACGGTAGAGATTTGGATTAATAGGATGCACAACTTTAGAGCAAGTAAAATATAATATTATTAGTAATATATTAACTAAGGGATAGATAAATAACAGATCTAAATAGGTAATAAATACATAATTAAAGTTAAATAATATAGGCAAAGATAGACTTAGGAGATTAATTAAAAGGGAGACTGTGCTATGTTAGATTCTAATATTTTGAAAAGAAAAATTGATATTTTGAGAGATGAACTTGTGGAGTTAGTTGAAGATAAGGGCAATATAAATGATAAAGAAGTTATAGTTAAAAGTCAGCAGATTGATTGGTTAATTGTTAATTACATTAGAAAGTCATCATGATTTAAATAAATATCGATTTATTCAACTTCATTAAACTCAGGGAATCCACAAGCAGGACATCCTGGTAATCTTTCTTTGTCATCTTTTAATTCTACTTCCTTACCACATTTAGTGCATTTATAAGTCCCCTTACCAGGTTGTTGACCAGTATTTGGCATATTAAATCACCTCCTTTTATCTTCTGTAATATATTTAGATAAATACTATAGTAAATCCTGCAAAAATATTATATTATTATGAAAATTCAGAATATTATGATGATAAAATAATTAAAAAATACTAACATAAGTAAAGTTGTTGATTATAATAGATATAAAATTAAAATAGGGTCTTTTATTATATCATTTAATTTTTATTTTATTAGCTTAAAATCAATTAAAAATAAGTGAATAGCTGCTAATATAGAACCAATAATATTAGAAATAATATCTATATCAGTATCTATTAAACTTAGTTGATGTGGTATTTCAGATTGTACCATTATATCTATTAAACATTCGATAACTTCTAAAATTGTTCCTAAGCTAATTCCTAAAAGAATGGTAAAAATCACTTCATAAGAGCGTGAAAAGTAATGTTTAGAGATTAATTGATTTACCAATGAGTAGAATAATAGAGTAAAGGCATATACTCCAAAAATATGCAAGATTATATCAAAAGAAAATGAGGTAATATATAAATTTAAATATTTCCCTAAAAAACTATGACTAATTATTGATATCATTGCAATTGTTCTAATGTAGTTATTTAAATAAAGATTATATTTATTTTCAATAAAAATATAAATTATAAAAAAAGATGTAGCAATAATTACACTACCCATGTAATGATACTGTTTAATTTTAAGTAAACCAATTAAAATTAAAATTTGTATGATAAAAAAGAAGATATTAAGAATAACTGCTATTTTATTTTTTTCTTTCAATTAACCGCCTCCTAAAATATGTTAATGAGATAATTATTGTATAATTTATTTTATTCCTCTTTTTTAAAACTTATAATAATTAATTTAAAAAATTTAGGTTAAGCAGGATATTTTGGATTATTATCTAATATATAGTATGTAACTAGCAGTTTTATGACATTAAATTATTATTATAAATATTTTAAATGAGGTGGTATTAATGAACAGTAAAGCTTATATAGATTTGGAAATATGTCAAGAGTGCACTGAATGTTTAGCTAAAAAATTTTGTCCAAAAGATGCAATTATTATTAAGAATCATACTCCATTCATTAATGATTATTGTAATGGATGTGGTAAGTGTAAATCTAATTGTCCTTATAAAGCAATCTCATTATCTTAACTAAAATTAAATAGAATAATGAATTTGTAATGATTATAAATCAAGCAAATTGAAGACTTCAATTTGCTTTTATTTATATTATTATATATAATAATGGAGAAAAGATTTTGATGTTAAGCGTATTTATATAAGATTTAAATCAAAATCTTATATTATTAAGAAGAATTAAAGTTTTATTTTAATAATTAATCATACTAGGAGGGAGTATTATGCGTGTAGTAATGTTAGAACCATTATCAGTGGAAAAAGAGATTATTGATAATTTAGCAGCTAAAATTGAGAAAGAGGGGCATGAATTTATAGCTTATGATGATAGAGTTGAAGATGAAGATGTAATTATAGAGAGAGCATCTGATGCAGATGTAGTAATTATAACTAATTTATCTCTTTCTGAAAGAGTTATTAATGCATGTTCTAATCTTAAGATGATATCAGTTGCATTTACAGGAGTAGATCATATAGCTTTAGAAGCATGTAAGGAAGGAGGGATTACAGTTTGTAACGCTCCTGGATATTCAACACATTCAGTAGCAGAACTGACTATAGGTTTAATGATTTCTGTTATGCGTAATATAGTTTCTTGTGATGTAGCTACAAGACAAGGTAAAACGCGAGAAGGACTTATAGGTAATGAATTGCATGGAAAGACTCTTGGTATTATTGGAACTGGGGCGATAGGACTAAGAGTAGCTGAAATAGGACGTGCTTTTGGTTGTGAATTAATTGCTTATAGTAGAACTGAAAAGGAAAAAGCAAAAGAACTAGGTATTACATATGTTGATTTAGATACTGTATTTACTGAAAGTGACATCGTAAGTGTACATGTTCCACATACGAATGAGACTGAAGAGCTTGTAAGTAAAGAACTTATAGATTTAATGAAAGAATCAAGTATACTTATTAATACAGCTAGAGGTCCTATTGTGGATAGTGAAGCTCTTGCATCTGCTTTAAGAGAAGGTAAAGTAGATGGTGCAGGTATTGATGTGTTTGAAATGGAACCTCCTATACCAGAGGATCATCCTCTATTAGATGCTCCTAATACTGTTGTAGCGCCTCATGTTGCTTTTGCTACTCCAGAGGCATTCTATAAAAGAGCAGAAATAGTTTTTGATAATATTACTTCTTGGTTAAAAGATGAACCAAAGAATATTATGGTTTAAGGAGAATTTCTAAGGTTAAATTTAATTATGAAATAAAAATATATTAACTAAAAAATACGACCTCTTACTCTTTTGCTAGACTATCTAAAGAGAGTAAGAGGTCTTGTATTTTATAAACTTAGTTACTTATAACCAATATAATTTGAAATTAAATTGAATATAAAGATATACTCAATTAATATAGTATATTAATAGTTACTATATTAATTTAAAAAAAGAATGAATTTAAGATGAAACTAAATTAAAAGGAGGTTATTAAGATTGCTCAAATTTTTATTATATTAATAATAGTAATGGCAATTCTATTCTTGGTTCATTCGTCTATTAAATCTTTGCAATTATATTTAGATGGAGATGTTAAAGGAAATACAACTAACAAATTATCAAGTATTATATGGACTCTATTTTTAGCAATGCTTTTCTATTTTATTTTTTACAATTTTTTATAGTTCCACCTAAGATAGGGTTAGTTCTCACATCAGTTTTAAGATTAAAGGGAACAATAGTATTGGACAGTATAAGATTTTCCCTTACAAGAAGGACGGTTTTCTTTATCGCAAACTTTCATCACCTTCTTTTTAACTTAATCTTCATCTAATGAATCTCTACCTGCTTGTTTTCTTATGGCTGTGATTGAATTTGATGGTATTTTAATCACAATATTATTTTCAATGAGAGTAATAGATTTCTTTCCCCTTTGACATAGGACTCCTTTTTGTGAACACTTACCTTTTCCGGCAGTAATCACAACATTTTTCATAGAACCACCAACTTCTTAAAATTTAATCTATAACTTCATATCTTACTATATACTATGCTAATAAGTGTCTAATCGTGATGATAAGATATTATCGTTAATTAACATATCTTAAATACTTAACAATTCAAACTTATAATGAATAGAAGAGAGGTAGAAAATAATAAAGTTATGGTTCTAAAAGAAAGTAATATAAAAAAGGTCAATATATCATTCTCAAATGATATATTGACCAATCAATAAATTTATAATAATTTTATATCTAATTTAATCTAATCCGATTTTTCCTGTTTTAGCATTTAGTGAATGACAGCTAATACAATTAGCTTCTCCACTTTTTACCTCAGCTAAAAAATGATTATCTTCAGGAGTACCTACTAAGTGCGCTACATGTAATATCTCGCCGAAATCACTTGAGTGGCAAGTCATACATTTCTCAGCACTTTCATTACTTACCATAGAAGAGACATCAGCATGATTTCCCTCCTTAGCCATCTCCTTAATTTCATTTTTTAAATTGTGTTCACTATCCGGCTCGTGACAACTTACACCACAACTTTTATTTTGCTTTACCATATCCTCAACTGATTTAGGACTACTAGCAAAAGCAAGTGTAGTTATTAAAGTAACCAAAAATACCACCATTAACAAAATTAATAATGATTTTTTCATATGTATCCCTCCTTACTATAATGTATTATTGTAAAATTAACAAATAATTACTTAATTACATTATATTACATATAATTGGCTAGTAAAAGATGTTAAATGTCCTAAGATCTTTGTGAGGTTTGTCCTATAATAGAAAGAAGTCCTTTATAAGATCCATTAAGTTTATTTTAAAAAAATAATATAATGGAGCAATTACTAAAGAACAAGCAGATTATATGGAAGATTACTCAAAGAATTATGGTAATACTAACCATAGATTATATGGAATAGGATCAGGTATGATGCATGGTGGTATGTAAGTAATTATTTAATATCCTGCATATTATCTAAACAATCCTCACAAATTATTTTATTTTTGAATTCAATGGTATTTCCGGCATTTCCGCAAAAAATGCAAGCAGGTTCATATTTTTTAAAAATGATTTTACCTTTGTCTACAAAAATTTGTAACGGATCCTTACTTTCAATATTAAGGTTTGTACGCAATTCAGCAGGGAGAACTACTCTTCCTAAACTATCTACTTTTCTAACAATACCTGTGGATTTCATTGATGTATTTCCTCCTTCCTCGCTTGTTACTATTATCACATGCTGGCTAGTTTAATTATATAAATAATTACTTATCATGTCAATAAAAAGTTATATAGGTATAAATTACATGATGAGTGGATTAATTTTTGGTTTCATTTAATATCCCTATGTGTTAGGTTAGTTGTCGTAAGGAGTAAAAATTGTGCATAATAAAGTAACGACAATAAATCCTAATTAGACCTAAATGTAACTGCGGAAGGAATAGAAAGTATAGAACAACAAAACTTCTTAAAACAGAATAAATGTAATATTGGGCAAGGTTATCTATTTGAACGCCCAGTGTCAGCTGGAAAAATTAAAAATTTATTAAATGCTGATAAGGTAAGTTAATAATTGTAGCAGACCTTTTATACATTTATAATATTTAAAACGATATTAGCTATTTAAATTTTCATTCATTTATAACAAGAAAAAGTTAATATAGTAAGTAATTTTAATTATTAACCCCGTAGTACCTTGGTACTACGGGGAGATTTATACAAACTAAAGACAATTCAATTATGAATTGCCTTTAGGTCCATCATTATGAATTATTTATGCTTCACCATTAAATGGAGCTCCACCAGCAAGTTTTCTTACAGCTGCAATAGAATCAAATGGTATTTCTACTCTTACATCATCATCAATTAAAACAATAAAATCTAATCCTATTTGACATAAAATTCCTTCTTGTAAGCAACATCCTTCACCAGCAGTAATAATAACCTCAACAAAATCACCAACTTGCTCTTCTAATAAATCTTCAAAAGGCATATTAATATCCCCTCCTTAATTATGAAGCTACTATATATTATGAAATGACTTGTTTATATGTTACTTATAAATAATTATGTGATTAATGACCTAGATAAACATCAAGAAGTAATTTATAATTTTAGAGCGAAAGGAGGAATTAAATATGGGATGTAATGTAGAAAAACCAGATGTTGGATGTACTTGTACTTATAAAGCATGTCCTAGAAGAGAGAACTGTTGTGAATGTGTAGTTCATCATCGAGAACGAGATGAAATACCTGCTTGTTTCTTCCCACCAGAGGTAGAAAAGACTTTTGACCGATCGCGTGAGTGCTTTATAGAAGCATTTTCTTCATAAAATAATGTTTATAAATAAGTATAAACCTTCTGCTGTAAGCAGAGGGTTTATTTATTAACTAATGTTATACTTTGTATTCTATTTCCTGGAAAATAATGTAAAGTTTGCTTTTTAGTTTATACTTATATATAATAATGTAGAGAAAAATTCCCACTAAATGTGGGGATTTATTTTTGAAACTATACTTTTGTGTTATAATAATGTTTAGGACTTTACATAAGGAGTGAGAGTAATGGCCGAAGAAAATAATATTCAAAATAAAGATAAAGGCTTTAATGGACACTATTTCATAAGAACTTACGGTTGTCCGTAAATCGTAGCAAGAATGATTGGTTGAGACAAATAGCCCCCTACTTTAGAGAGTAGAGGGAGAGGTTTACATTCTTCCTTTTAACCCCTTAGCTCCATCTTCCCAAATAAACTTATGTTTCAATCCATTTATAAATTCCAACTCTAAAACTTTCTTTTCATCTATAACCAATTTCCTAACTACACTTTGAACGAAATCCTTAATTAATTGCTTATCAATATTACTGATTAATTTTCTATAATTGATTGTTTGTTGATCTATGAGCTCTTGACTAATTAAAAATCGAGATGCTTTTTTAATAAATTCAAAGTTAACTATTGACTGAGAACCTGAAATATTGCTATGTCTTTCAGATATTTTACTATTAATATTTTTAATTTTATCTTTAATTTGTTTTTGCTTAATTAAATAATCTTTCTTAGCCATAGCTTCTTCGGAATAGAGGTATAGGTCTTCTAATCTAGATAATGCTTTTTCTTGTTTTTCTTTTTTCTTTTTTAATTGCTTTAGCTGCAAGTCAGTGACCTTATTATTATTTTGTGGTTTTTTAAATAATTCCTCACTTCCATTATTATAAATAGCATTATAAGTGGTTGTTAAACCCTTAGATTCAATTCCTACAACTTCTTTAAAGTACCTTTCTTGAATAAGTAATTCTTCAGCTTTATCTTTAGAAATTCTTTGATTAATAATTAATTGCTGAACTTTTACTAAGTTAGAGATATAATTGAGAATAAAAGGTCCTAAGTTTACTTCGGAAATGAAATTATTAGTAGGGCAGTCAGAATACTCAGCTTTAGACACAGAATAGTTACGACATTTATAGATACTTGGTTTAAAACCATCTTTTCTAGCAGTTCCTGGACTTGCAATATAGTTTATATCACAATGAGGACATTCAATTATACCAGAAAAGACATGAACATTTTTAGCTCTACGTCTATTAGATACTTGTCCTGCATAATTCTCATCAAGCATCTTATTAACTTTTTCCCATTGATCTTCATCGATAATAGCAGGGAAGCAGTCATCTACTATAATCCATTCTTCTTTGTCTTTTATTTCCCCACGTCCAGCTTTTTTATAATTATATCGATATGTACCTTTATAAATTGGATTACGAAGTATTTGTCCTATAGTTTTAGTAGTCCAACTACCACCACGCTTAGTTTTTATATCAGCAATTTCTAATTGATGTTTAACATCACCAGTGGAATGATGCTCTTCATATTGATCAAATATAAACTTAATATGTTCAGATTCCTTTTTATTAATTGTCAACTTTTGAGTTTCTTTATCGTAATTATATCCTAATGGAGTAGGAGCACCGTTCCAAAGGCCTTTTTGCGCTCTATCAAGCATGATAGAAGTAACCCTCTCAGAAGCTAAATTACGTTCTAATTCAGCAAATACAAGTATAATCTTAAGCATAGCTTCGCCCATGGCACTAGAGGTATCAAATTGTTCATTCTTACTTACGAATGTTACATCATAACCTTTTAAGTCTTCATACATTTGAGCAAAGTCAATAAGGTTACGAGAGATCCGATCTATCTTCCAGACGAGCAGATGAGTGAATTCACCACCTTCAATACGATTCATCATTTCTTGATAGCCAGGACGTTTAGTATTCTTACCTGAATATCCAGCATCCGAAAATACTTCATAATCTTTAATTCCTAATAAGTATTCTGAGTAATTTTTTAATTCTTTCTCTTGGAATTCTAAAGAGTCTTTATCTACCTGATGGTGAGTAGAAACTCGAGTATAGATTGCTACTTTTTGTTTAGACATGAGTATACCTCCTTAATTTTCATAGAACATGCGTTCCGGGTGCTTGTAATATAATTTAAACTTAAATTAAAAAACACCTGCATTAAAATTAAGTTTAAATGAAAGAAAAGCTAAATAAGTGTATAAAATGACATACCTTAGCAAATAAAGTGGGTTTTATTATGTAATGAAGGGAATTAATGGTTTGTGTAGAAATGTGTAATTAGATTAACTTTGAAGATGAACTAAAAATGATAACATAGATATTAGTATTTGCGACACCAAAGTGAAATGAAGTTTCGGTAATAATTTACTTAGACGATATCAAAAAAATTATTGAACATAGGAGGATATTATTATGGAAAGCTGGGGAAATAAGGATTGGAAATGGTTAGTAGGTGTTTTGATTAGTATTATTATCTTAGTAATGGCTGGTTGGTTGTCTAATATGAGTAATATTATAAATTATTTTTCTTTTACAAGTAATGGGGTTTCCATTGTGTTAGCATTAGTAGCTATTTATATATCTTTATCACAAAATAATACTTCTCAGATTTTAAATAGTAAGACAACTGATATGCTAGCCAAAATGTATGAAAAGATTGGACAAGTTGATAAAAAAGTTAATAAAATAGACCCTACTTCACTTTCTAAAATAATGGAAATAAAGATGAATTCTACTCTAAGTCAATTTGCAGATAATTTATTTGAAGAATTAAATACTTTAGGTATAGAGGAAAACAAAATAGATGAAATCAAAAAAGAATTACCTCAAATCAAAAAGTCAGTAGGGGTTAAAAGTTCAGTAAGTAATCTAAAAAGTAGTGTAGAAGTTAGTCACTCTAATAAAACAGTAGAAGAACAGGTTAAATTTGTTTTAAATAAAATTAAAGGTAGAAGTTTTGAAGAAAGTATTAAAATTATTGATCAGATCCCTTTGCTAGATAAGGCTAGAGAGATACTATATGCTTCTTTAGTAATAGGACCTTATAAAAAAACTGAAAATACATCTGATGGAAATCATGAGGCTTTAGAAATTATGTATGGAAGTATAAGTTGGGATTCTTTGATAGAAGGATATGATATCTAAATTGTATATAATTGGTTTAATAAATAATTCAAGAGGTGATATTATGCTGAAATATAAAGAGAATATATATATAGATCCAGATAATCCTTTTAAAAATGATGCTTTAGATCGAGAAGAAAATATTAAATCTTTGACAAATATTATTGAGTTTCATAAAAATGCTGCTGTTATGGCTATAAATTCTCCTTGGGGAACAGGCAAAACAACTTTTATAAAAATGTGGAAAGCTTATTTAGAAAACAATAATTTTAATACTCTTTATTTTAATGCATGGGAAAATGATTTTGTTGAAGAACCATTTATTGCTTTTATCAGTGAATTTGAAGAGATATTAACAGACAAGACGAAGTTAGAAAAATTTCAAACTGTTAGTAAGGAAGTAGTGAAAGGATTTATTCCTGCGATTGTTAAACTAGGAACTTCTGGTATTTTAGATTTAGAAAAGGTTAATTTTGGTGATGATATAGAAAACGTAATATCAACATATTCTGAAAAAATTGCTAGTGAACAAATAAAAAATTATAAACAGACTAAAAATGCAATGGCTAAATTCAGAGAAGTTTTAACTGGTTTTGTGGAAGAACAATATAAAAAAAGTGGAAAACCAATAATTTTGTTTGTTGATGAATTAGATAGGTGTAGACCTAATTTTGCCATTCAATTGTTAGAAAAATTAAAACATTTATTTTATATAGATGGATTAATTTTTATATTAGCTGTTGATAAAAATCAACTTTCTAAATCTATAAAGGTTATATATGGAAATGAAATGGATACAGAAGGTTATTTGGCAAGGTTTATTGATTTTGAATATATTTTACCTAATCCTGAAAATAACGATTTTGTAGCACACTTAATAAATAAGTATGATATTAAAGAAATACTTAATAAAAAAAATAATAACAATGTGGATTTTTATATTGAATTGACTAAAAGTTTAATTACAGCTTTTGATTTTTCTTTAAGAGTCCAAGAAAAACTTTTTTCAAGATTGTTTTTAATTTTGTGTTCTATAGAAAGTTATAATTCTTTGAGATTTGAATTGCTTTTATTTCTTATGATTCTTAGGTATTTTGATTATAAATTATATATTAAATTTAGAGAAGGGAATATTAATTATGAAGAAATGAAAAGTATATTATTAAATAATTCCTCATATATAAAATTTGAAGAAAATGATTCTGATTATAGTAATATTATAGACGGGTTATTGATTTATGTTTTAAAAGGCGAAAAGGAAATTACAAATTTAACAAATCGGTTAAATGAATTAAAAAGAAAAGATAATCTTTCTAGAGAAGAAGATAAAGAATTTTCAACAATAAGTCGTATATTAGAACTAGTAAATCATTACAAAAATAATTTTCGAAGGCGTTTTGTTTATAATGAAATAAGATATATTAAAAAAAAGATAGAAATAATAGATGATTTTACAATTTATCCAAATAATTAAAAGGTGACGTCGTCTAACAGCACGTTAGCAACATCCTAGTTGTGAGCATAAATGAAAGTAGGGCTGACTTATGTTAGACTCGGAGGTTTGTTTGAGGTTAGGAGCATTAAACGGGGAGATCGCAAACCTGCTGGACATATCCAATAGATGGAAGTCCTATCAGAGTAAAAGTCAAAACTCTGTAGTTGAATGGCAATGTATTGAGCAACTTAATATGGTTGAGATATTGTGGCACTCACAAACGAAAGGGTGAGCAAACGGAGAACATAAACGTCAATCTAAGTTAAGGCACCAAACCTCGAATCTACATACGAAATAAGTCAGATGAAAGGAGAATTGTTCTATGTCAAAAATAAATAATGAAAAAGATGCAAGGAAATATTATGAAATGTTTAGATATACTTATAATTCTAATGATAGATTAATAAATGAAGAGGATAGAGAATTAAGAGAAAAGGCTTTAGAGAAAGCATTAGATATACTAAAGTTTGAAATTGATTTATATTGGAAGAGAGCTACATATTTTTGGACATTTATCGGTGTTACATTTGCTGGGTACTTTACTATTTATGGGAAAATACACGAGCAATTCCTTGCATCTACAATCAATAACTCTCATATTATAATTTTGATTTTAAATAGTTTAGGTTTGATTTTTTCTTTAAGTTGGTATTTAGTAAATCGAGGAAGTAAATACTGGCAAAACAATTGGGAAAGACATGTTGATATGTTAGAGGACGAGTTTATGGGGCCATTATATAAAACAATAATTTATGAAAGTCACGACCAGTCTTCAAATAAAAAATTTAAATTTTTATATAAAGAAGCTCCGTATTCAGTATCTAAGATAAATCAAGTTCTAAGCTTTTTTATAATGACTATTTGGAGTATTTTATTTATAGTTAATATAGGTTACATTTTTGTTAAGTATGTATTTGATTATGAATCTTTTAAAGCTTTTGTGGGAGAAATATCCCCAGAATGTGTAATCATTACTTTGTTATTCATAATAACAATAATTTTTTGTATTATATTAATAATGAATACAAAGTCAAATCATTCCAAGGATGATAAAGAAAATAATGAGGATGATAATAGGTTTAGGGTAAGAAATGATGCCTTACCTGATAATATGCCCAAAAAACAAAGTGATTTAATCGATTAATTATATTGCATGACGTATTTCGTATAACAGCAGATTAGCAACATCCCAGTTGAGGGCATAAATGAAAGTGGAGCTAACTTATGTGAGAGTGTAGTTTTGATTAGAGGTTAGGAGCATTAATGGGGACATTGCGAACTTGCGGAAAATTATATGAAATTAATTGGCTAAGCTTCAATTATAAGAAAGTGAGGCAATCCAGATGCATTTTAAAGAAGAAGATATAGATTTTTCAAATTTAAGTAGTGATAAGTTTGAAGAACTATGTTATGATCTCCTTATAAAGTATGGGTTTCATTCATTACGTTGGAAAAAGGGTGGTTCGGATAATGGTAGAGACATAGAATGTTACTATACTGTGACTAATCCCCTTTTAGGTTCATATAATGAGAAATGGTTTATCGAATGTAAGAATCATAAAAAAGCAGTTAATGTCTCAAATATTGATTCTAAATTTGCTTGGGCTGACGCAGAAAATATTGATAACTTATTAATAATTGCAAGTCCATATTTATCTAAATCTACTCATGAGTGGATTGAAAAGAGAAATACTAATTATAATGTTCATATAATTGAAGCTAAAAAGTTAAAATTATTATTGTTGTCTCATGAAGATTTAGTTATTAAATATTTTATGGACAAAGGTATGAGGTATTTATATCATTTAAAACAAAAATGGATTCACGAAAGAATTTTACCTAGTGCTAATGATTTAGATATTATTTATAATAATGCTTTGGTAAATAACTCTAAATTAAGTCTAGAAGAAGCTGGGTTTATTTGGAATTCATATATATATACTGATAGTGATATTGAATTATACTGTGATAGACATAATAGAATAATTTCATTTGAAAAATTAAATAAGAAATTAAGTTCTAATACTAATGTGAAATTTGTTTTTAAAAAAGAAAAATTTTTAGAAATAAAACAAATGGGTTGGCAAATAATACCAAACTATAATATGTATAAGTCTGGTTTTTATGGTGAAGTTGTAGTGAAAAGAAGTTCAAAAAAAGTTGATGGTATTTATAGTTGTTCGATAGACAAGAAAAATAAGAAGGGACTCGAAGTATTAGTTTTAAGAGAAAATAAAATTATCGTTGAAGTTGCGTTTTGGAAAAATAAAGTTAAAAAAAAATATGACAAGTTATATGAACACTTTACAGATATATATTTACAAAGAGAAGCCAATTAACTTCATATAAACCAGCTAATATATGTCAAGAATTAATTTAAAAAATTTAGTTACGTAAAATTACGCAGGGGAAACTAAGCTTACACTAATGTAAACTATTTACAGTTACAAACTGTTATGCTGTCTTATTTAATAATAAATTTTTCGTTGTTTTTCCAAACACCATAAATAATACGTAAAAGTTTACTAGCAGTTGCGATGACAGCAAATTCCCTTCATTACATTTTTTAGTATAATAGTCGTATAGAGTTGGATTATTAGGTTTGCCTTTTACTTTTCTGATTGCGGCAGTGGTAGCTTGATATAAAGATTTACGCAAGTAGGTAGAGCCACGTTTAGAGATTTTATTATTAGAGGTTTTAAATCTGCCTGACTGGTAAACCGTAGGATCTAAACCAGCGTAAGCAATCAATTGTTTAGTTGTTGGAAATCTATTAACATTACCAATTCCGCCAATAATAGTAGCTGCTGTCAGCTCCCCAACTCCTGGTATGGAAAGAAGCAAGGGAAAAGCAGGAGAAAGCTCAGTTCATTTATGCATTTGAGTTCGTAAATCACCTAAAATTTCTTGTTGGTTTAAAAGTATTTGAGTGTAATGCTTTAGAACTCTAATATTTGATTTTTGAGCTATTTTATAGGACAGGCTTTCTTTGGCAGCAGTTATTAATTTATCAACTTTCTTTTCAATTCAGGCTTCGGAGTGTGTACTTACTTTTAATATGGATTTAAGTTTATCTTGGTCTGCGTTTAACATAGCTTCAGGTGTAGGAAAAGCAGAGATAACCTTTAAAGATGTTTTACAGCATAAATTAGTAAAAGTAGTATCAAATTGCGGAAAAATTAAATCTACAATGCTTCGAAATTTCAACTGAGTTTCTCTATATAGTTGAGTTATTTTTTCATATTGACGAGAAAGATTTTTAAGTTCAGC
>NZ_FUWM01000024.1 GCF_900167185.1 Selenihalanaerobacter shriftii | reverse complement strand
CGATAATGGCTCTGAATTTTCAGAGCTAGGTGCTATAGAAAAACTAGTTGATACAAAAGTATATTTTACACATCCATATTCATCATGGGAAAGAGGTACCAATGAACGTCATAATGGTCTCATAAGACGTTTTATACCTAAAGGTAGAAGTATAAGTGAATTCTCCATTGAAGCCATTGGTAGAATTCAAAATTGGTGTAACACTTTGCCAAGAAAAATATTAGGATACCTAACCCCTGATGAATCTTTTGAGGATCAACTAAGAGAAATTCTATATGACTAAAATACCAAATTATTACAGTTTGAGATTAGTTCAATTTAATATTGCAATTTAGGAAAATTATTTATTTAAAACATAGTATATGAAAGATTCATCTCTTTGTCAAGGTTTTTTCATTACTTTTAATTGTTTTAATGAATTATAGCAATTCTTCCCTCCACTATTATCCAGATAAGATAATAATTATAAATAATAAGCTATTTAAATACAGCACCTGTACTAGCAGAACTAACTAATTTGGCATATCTTGCTAAATAACCAGTTTTAATTTTAGGTTCTGGTGCTGACCATTTTGCTAATCGCTCTTTAATCTCTTCATCACTTAATTTAACATTTAATTCTCTATTAGGAATATCTATCTGAATAATGTCTCCATCCTCAACTACAGCAATCGGACCACCTTCCATAGCTTCTGGAGAAGCATGACCTATGGAGGCTCCTCGAGTAGCTCCAGAAAAACGTCCATCAGTTATCAGTGCTACTTCTTTATCTAAACCAGCTCCAGCAACAGCTGAAGTTGGAGTTAGCATTTCTCTCATCCCTGGTCCACCTTTAGGACCTTCATACTTAATTATTAATACATCACCAGATTTAACTTCACCATCATGAATTGCAGCTATTGTCTCTTCTTCCGAAGTAAATACTCTAGCTGGTCCTTCATGTACTAACATCTCGTCTGCAACTGCTGCTTGTTTAACTACGGCACCATCCGGGGCCATATTTCCTTTTAATACTGCTAAACCACCAGTCTCATGATAAGCAGTATCGAAGCTTCTAATTACTTCTTTATCTAAAACTTCTACTCCTATTAAATTATCAGCAACAGACTGTCCAGTTACAGTTATTCCATCACCATTCATTAAACCTTCTTCATTTAACACCTTCATTACTGCTGGAATTCCTCCCGCTTCATTTAAATCCTGAATATGATACTTCCCTGCAGGACTTAAACTACAGAGGTGAGGAACCTTTGCACTAATCTCATTAATCAATTCTATATCTAAATCTATTCCTGCTTCATAAGCAATTGCAGGTAAATGTAGAGCAGTATTAGTAGAACAACCTAAAGCCATATCTACCGTTAAAGCATTCTCAAATGCTTCCTCAGTTAAAATATCCAATGGTTTAATATCCTCTTCTACTAACTCCATAATCTGCATCCCTGCTTTTTTAGCTAACCTTCTCCGCTGAGCATAAACAGCTGGAATCGTTCCATTACCAGGCAGGCCTAAACCTAAAACTTCTGTTAGACAGTTCATTGAATTAGCTGTAAACATACCAGAACAAGATCCACAACCTGGACATGCATTGTCTTCAACTTCTAATAACTCTTCTTCAGTCATCCTATCTGTCTGTACTGCTGCCACGCTTTCAAATACTGTCTTTAAATCTATATTCTCCCCTTGATGTCTTCCGGCTAACATTGGACCACCACTAATTACAACTGCTGGTATATTTAATCTAGCTGCAGCCATCAACATTCCAGGGACAATTTTATCACAATTAGGAATTAATACTAAAGCATCAAAAGCATGAGCTTGAGCCATAATTTCTATAGAATCAGCTATTACTTCTCTACTAGCTAAAGAATAATGCATTCCTTGATGACCCATGGCTATTCCATCACAGACACCAATTCCTCCAAACTCAATAGGAGTTCCTCCAGCAATTCTTACACCAGTTTTAACTGCCTCTGCAATTTCGTCTAAATGGTCGTGTCCTGGAATTACTTCATTATGTGCATTAGCAATCCCTATTAATGGTCTATCAATCTCTTCATCAGTTAATCCCGTTGCCTTAAATAATGAACGATGTGGCGCTTTATTTATTCCTTTAGTTACTTTATCACTTCTCATACTTAACTCCTCCTCTACTCGATTTAATAACTATTAGCTAAAATTTGTATCGGATGCATTATTTCTTCATCAGTACCCTGATTTAACTGCATTCCACAAGCATCACAATCCGTCAACACCTGATTATAATCCATCTTCTCTAATTTTTCAAATATATTTTTTCCTATTTTCATTGAGAGTTGATAATTATCTTTCTTAAAACCAAAAGTTCCGGCAATCCCACAACAACCAGCATCTATCCCACTTACCTTAACCCCTGGAATCAACTCTAATACTTCTTTACTTGTATTACTTAAACCTTGAGCCTTAAGATGACAGGGAGTATGATAAGCATATTTACTTTGATTTGTTTTTAAATCTAAATTTAAATTATCTTTATCATTTAACATTAATAAATATTCATTAATATGATAAGTATGTTGTGCTACTAACCTAGCCTCTTGACTATCTACAATATCTAAATATTCTTCCTTTAAACTCAAACTACAGCTAGGGCAATCAACTATAATATCATAACCATCTTTAATAATTTCAGATAATGATTCAATGTTATAATTTATATTCGCTCGAGCAGAGTCTATATCACCATAATTCATCTTAGGAATTCCACAACATTTCTGCTTAGGCAATATGACTTGATATTCATTCTTCTCTAGAACCTTAACCATGCTCTTCCCTATTGCAGGATTATAAAAATTAGTTGAACATCCTGTGAAATAAGCAACTTTCTTAGAACCTTTCAATTTCTTTTTATTAAACCACTTCTCAAAAGTTTGATTAGCAAATTTAGGGAATTTCCTTTCAGCAGAAAAACCAGCCGTCTTCTCCATTATTTTTCTAAATGGTTTTATTCTCAAAGCATTATTGGTTATAGTTGGAGTCATACTACCTAACCTACCCATTGTTTCTCCAGCACCTAATAGTTTATTAACTAGCGGCTGTCCTACTTTTTTATAATATTTAGCTCTAGCTTCCATCATTAATTTAGGTATATTTACTTGCGATGGACATTCTAAATAACAATTCTTACAATTAAGACAAAGATCAAAAAGTTCTTTAAACTCTTTAGTCCAAAAATGTTCATTAGAGTCTAATTTTCCTGAAATAATAGCTCTTAAAATATTGGCCTTTGACTTAGGAGCTGCTCTCTCATCCCCAATCGCTTTAAAGACAGGACACATATCAGTCCCAACTAATGAACGACATTTTGAACAACCATGACACTTTTCTACTTCAGCTTGATATTCGTCTAAAGCAAAATTTAAATTAGTCTTCATATTAATCGTACTATATCCACTACCATATCTTAAATTTTTAACCATTAATTTAGAATCATCATTTATAATTTTTCCTGGATTTAAAATATTTTTTGAATCAAAGATATTTTTCACATCTTTAAACAATTCATAAAGCGGACCATGGAATTCATTTAAAAATTGAGTCCTTAATAATCCATCACCATGTTCACCACTAATAGTTCCATTTAGTTCATCTACTAATTCATATACTTCTTTAGCAATAGATTCCATCTTCTTAATATCATCTTCAGTCTTAAGATTTAATAAAGGTCGAGGATGAGTATTACCATGTCCTGCATGCCCATAAATAATAGCCTTAACCTCATGCTTATCTACAATCTCTCTAAATCTTCTAATATATTCTGGTAATTTAAAAGGATCTACCGCTACATCTTCTACGAAACCGGTAATTCGTTTTGGACCTTTTAATTTATTAAGAATCGGAACTGCTGATTTTCGAATTGACCACAACTTCTTCTGTTCTGCCTCTTCATAAGCAGTATGGATTTTAAATGCTAATTCTAACTCTTTATATATTAAATTCTTAATTTCAGCTATTCTATCTTCAATCTCATTTTGGTTATCTCCGTCAACTTCTACTAATAGTGCAGTTTCAATCTCGTTAGGTAATAATTTATCAATATCTGCATGGTTCTCCCTAACTAAATCTAAAAACTGATAATCCATAATTTCAATAGCACTAGGGTTTAAATTTAAAACTTCACCTACAGCTTTACCAGCTTTATCTAAATCATCAAAATATAACAAAGCTATTGCTTTACTAGCTGGTGTATCAATAATCTTTAATTTAGCTTCTGTAATTACAGCTAAAGTCCCTTCTGAACCAACTAATAACTTAGCTAAATCAAGTTCATTCTCCTGTAAAGCCACATCCAATCTATAACCGCTACAATCCTTAGGTGCATTTGGAGTATGATCATTAATTATATCTTGATTTTCTGTTAGTAAGCTAGCAATTTTATCATAAATCTCTCCTGTTAATCCAGATTGCTGCTTATTTTCTATATATTGTTGACTATCTAACTCCATCTTTTTAACAGTAATATCTTCACCATTAGCTAATAATACTTCTAATTCTAAAACATAATCGATGGTACTTCCATACTTAACTGAATGGCCTCCTGAAGCATTACTTGCCAACATTCCTCCTAAGGTACAATAGTCTCCACTAGAAGGATCAGGTGGGAAAATCTTATCATGATTATTTAATTCTTGATTAAGTACTCCTAAAGTAATCCCAGGTTCTATTCTAACATAAGAATCCTCTAAGTTAATTTCTTTAATCTGATTCATATGCTTAGTAAAATCTAAAACAAGCCCTTGACCTAATGATTGTCCAGCTAAACCTGAACCAGAACCACGAGGTAAAATAGATATATTATTATCAAATGCATATTTAATTACTCTTTTTACATCCTTTTTATTCTTAGGTATAACTACACCTAAAGGTTCAACTTGATAAATACTAGCATCAGTACTATAAATGGCTCTAGTTGTTTTATCAACTAATACCTCTCCACTAATCATCTTCTTAAGATCAATAGCTATCTGATCTATTTCTAATTTTGACAAACGAAATACCTCCTTACTACTTACTACTCACTATTCATTATAATCCAATCTTTAAAGTTTTAAATAATTATAACATATCACTTTTATTTATACAAGTAATTGGTAAAAGTATATCTTTATAATTAATTTCCATAATTTTGCAGGAATTTTATCTTTATGGTGAGAAAATAATAGTGTGAACTGCAGAAAGAAAGGAAGTAAATCATGGCAAATGATAATTTAAAGAAATTAATCACAAATAAAAGAGAGGGGCATATTTGGAAGATAAAAGAAGTATTGCAACTTCAATTCATTTGGTACCTTACTTTAGGTTTGCTTTCTTTAGCAAATAAATATAATCTTCCCAATACACCTGAGTTAAATTCTTTTATGCATTATCTATTTGGAATTATTATAAAATTGTTATTAATAGCTTACTTAATTTATATTTTACTTTTTCAGCATAATTTTTCTTTAAATCGAATAGGTTTAACCTCTAATAATTACTTAAATGACTTAAAATTTGGTATTAAAATCAGTCTCCCTTTTCCTATTCTAACTATTATTCTAATTAATCTTCAACATCAAGTATTAGATCTAAACCAATTATTTCAACCATTAATAAAAATCACTTCTTTTAATCAATTAATTACTAGCTTTCTTTACTTTATTCTGCTATTATTTTTAACTTTAATCCCTGCTTTAGCTATTGAACTATTCTATCGAGTTATAATCTATGACTTCTTTAAAGAAAGATTTGGGAGACTTTTAGGTGCTTTAAGCAGCAGCCTCTATTATTCTATCGTATTACTAAGATTTGAATTCGGATTTTTATTAGGACATTTCTTAATTGGACTCATCTCTATCTATCTTTATGAAAAAAACAATAATATATTCCCATCTATCATTTGGCAAAGTTTCTACCAAGCAACTACTATCCTATATGTTTTTGGATTTCATTCTTTTTAACTAATTCTCTTTTAATAGTCTTGCTTAATCTATAAATTCCTTCTTCTATTTTATCTATATCTGGCTGACTAAAAGAAAGTCTAAAAGCATTATTCCCCTGGTCATCAACATAAAAAGCTGACCCTGTTACAAAAGCTACATTATTATCAATAGCCTTTACTAGAATTTCTTTAGAATTCAAATTTGATGGTAATTCAACCCAAGTATAAAAACCTCCATCTGGTTCAGTCCAACTTGCCTCTATAGGAAAATGCTTAGCTAAAGATTCTAAAGTCTTATCTCTCTTTTTACGATAAAATTCTTGTAACTTTTCAATCTGTTTATCAATAATTCCTTCTTCCCCGCAAGTAGCAATTAAACGTTGACCAAAAGAATTAGTACATAAATCTGTAGATTGCTTCGCTAAAATTAATTTTTGAATTATCTCTTTATGAGCTACTACCCAGCCTATTCTAACCCCTGGAATAAATATCTTAGAAAATGAACCTAAATAAATCACATGACCTTCCTTATCAAAACTCTTGATAGCTGGTTCATCAATACCATTATATCTTAACTTGCTGTATGGATCATCCTCTAGAATTAAAACTCCATATTTTTCAGCTAACTCAACCAATCTCTTTCTTCTTTTCTTTGATATAGTTAAGCCTGTAGGATTATTAAAATCTGCAATTAAGTAAATAAATTTTGGTGTTTTACCTTTACTAGCTAAATCCTTTAACTTTTGTTCTAAAATATCAACTTTAATCCCATCATCATCTACAGCAATACTTATTATATCTCCTTGATAATTTCTAATAGCACCTAATCCACCTACATAACTAGGAGCTTCTGTTAAAATTTTATCACCAGGATCAACAAAAATTTTACTGACTAAATCTAATCCTTGCTGAGAACCACTAGTAATTAAAACATTATCTACTTCAATATCTATACCTTTCTTAGCCATGAACTTAACTATATACTTTCTTAGCATTTCTTGACCTTCGGTTGGACTATACTGCAGCATTCCTTCTTCAGCTTCTACCAACAGTCTACTACTTATCTCCTCAACTTCTTTGGTTGGCAAACAAGCTTTATTAGGAAAACCACCGGCAAATGAAATCACCTCTGGCTTTTCAGTTAGCTTAAAGAATTCACGAATTTCTGAACCCTGCATCTGCTGAGCATTCTTAGAAAAATATTTCTCAAACATACTCACTACTCCCTCCTTATTAAGAATTATTTTTTAAAACAAATAAAAAACTCTCGTCTCTAAAAAAATTTAGAGACGAGAGTATAGATTCCCCGTGGTACCACTCTAATTGCTAAGAATTATTTAACTAGTCATTCTTAAGCTCTCATCACTTTAACGCAGCTAATACGTTAAGACCTACTACTATTTCAGTCTCCCCACTCCAGGGTGGCAAATGAATCAGTATTGACTAGAGCCCTTTCAGCCAGATTGGAAGCCCCTCTCTGTATGTCATCCTTAATTCTTAACCCCTTCTCAGTGTTTATATAATTAAAATTTAATTTCTCAACTAATTTTATAATATTATATGTGAATTTAGATAATTTGTCAAGTATTTTTATTCTTTTATCTTCAATTTAATTATGTTATGATATTAATTTCTGTATCACATTCAGGACATAAACCATTCTTTAAATGAAGTTGAACCGCTTGAAAGTTTCTTTCGACTATAAGTTTATTACATTCATGACAATATGTATTTCTATACTTCTGTTGTTGTATATTACCTAAATAAACAAAATTTAATCTCTCTTCAGCTATTTCTTTAGCCTGAATTAAAGTCTCTACAGGAGTAGGTTCTCTTTTTAATTTATACTTAGGAAAATAGCGAGAAAAATGTAACGGAATATTCGGATCAATCTCTGCTAACCACTCAGTTAACTCTTTAATTTCTTCCTCAGAATCATTTAAACCTGGAATTAACAGAGTAGTTACCTCCACTAGAGATGATTTATTAGCTAATTTAATTGTTTCTTTAACTGGAGCTATATATCCTTGACACACTTCTTGGTAAAAATCATCTGTGAAAGCTTTCAAATCTATATTAAATCCATCTATATAAGGCAATAACTCTTTAAGTGGTTCTGGATTTATTAGACCATTAGTTACTAAAACATTCTTCATTCCTGCCCCCTGCACTAATTTAGCAGTATCTAAAATATATTCAAACCAAATAATAGGTTCAGAATAGGTATAAGCAACTCCAATTAAATTATGTTTATCAGCTAATTTAATTACTTCTTCTGAATTTAAACTTTCAGTCTGTGCTTTATTATTATGAGCTATATGGTGATTTTGACAGAACTTACAACTTAAATTGCAACCTACAGTTCCTAAAGATAATATATCAGTTCCAGGATAAAAATGAAAAAGTGGTTTCTTTTCAATAGGATCTATTGCTGTAGCACTAACCTTCCCATAATTTTTTGCTATTAGCTTACTATTTTGATTTACTCTTGCGCCACATGTACCTTCCTGCATATGAGTCAAAATACAATTATGAGGACATAAGTTGCATTCTACTTGCTTTTGTTCTAAGTTTTTGTACCACAAAGCTTCTTTCATATTCTCGTCACCCCTATTTATAACGAGTTACTTTAAATCTCTTTAATTCAATATCGTCCTCTGTTGGTGATAATCCCGCTTTCCTTTTGGCAATCTCTACTTGCTTTTCTACTGTATCGACCCCTTCTAATCGTGGTAATAAAAGGCCACTATTTTGTCCCTTATCTACTATAACTCCAAACTTTTGAGGATCTAATTCATCTAAACTATCAATAGATTCTGGTTCTTCTAAAATATCTACTGTATAAATCAAATCATCTAATTCATTTAAATTAACCTCCTCAAAACGAGGATCATTAAACCCAGCACTAAGAGAATTTCTGATTATCTCTTTAGCTATATTCTCCTGAACAGGTTCAGTTGTTCCAATACATCCCCTGAGTTGACCATGTTTTTTAATAGATACAAAGACTCCAGCTTCTTTTTGCATCTGTGGAGTTAAATCTTCTGGAGGAAGTATTTTCTCTCGATTTAAAGCATATTTTTCTACAGCTTTTCGCGCTAACTTAACTAATTTACTCTCTTCTTCTCTAACTTGTTTTAATTTAGCATTTCGATCAGCTAATAACTGATCTAATTGTCTTCTATCCTCATCTTCTCCTTCAATCTCATAAGTAAGCACTCCATACCCTACTCCAAAAGGACCTTCATAGGATAGAAGTTCATTACTAACATCTAAACCATCAATAGCCCCTAACATGATAATAATTGGCCTTAGACCACATTCACCTGCTTTTTCAATTAATTGTTGGTCTAAATTAAAGATATCCTCTATTTTATCTTCTTTTAGAGCCTGAACTAACTTTTTATCGAACTCCTTAGCCTGTGAATTATACCCCGCGGGAGCATCTGGAGTTAATCTGTGTGATAAGTCGCCACTGGCTATTATGGCTACGCGATATTCTAATTTCATAGCTATTAATTGTATTATCTTACCAAATTTATATAATTCTTCATATGGTAACATACCCATAGTAATAGGAATTATTGGTATATCTTCAACATCCGCCTCTGCTAAATAATAAAGAGGCACTAATGCTCCATGATCTAATTTAGGATTAATTTCAAATTTACGTGCAGTACTTTTATCAATTCTAGCTACTGTTATGTCTTCTTGCTTTGTCACCTTAACTATCTCTTCAACCATCTCTTCTTGTAACTCATAATTTAATTCCAATTCTGGAAAACCAAACTGACCGAAATCACCTTTTAACTCTTGTGTATTCATTATACTTATTGCATCAGAAAAGACTGGACCATGAGGGCTTATGGTGATAACCAAATCTGGATTTGAATCTTTTACTCTTTTAGCAAACCTTTTCATTCCCTCTCGTGTATCCTCAATTTCCTGTAAATTTTCATTACCTATTTCAGGGATTAAAATCGGAGGGTGAGGACTTAGTCCAGCAAATACAATTCCACTCATTCTACTCATCTCCTTTCGTTATAAAATAGACTTTCCTAAAACAGATAAAATTAATTCTACAGCCAACTCAGCTGTACGATTCCTTTCATCTAAAATAGGGTTTACTTCAACTAGCTCCATCGAGCCTAAAATGTCTGTTTCAGCTAATATTTCCATAGCTAAATGTGCTTCTCTATAATTTAATCCTCCACTTACTGCAGTACCAACCCCTGGAGCAACTAAAGGGTCTAAAACATCCATATCAAAACTAAGATGAATTCCTTCCTTCCCTTGACTAGTAATCTGAATAGCTTCTTTCATTACTTGCTCTATTCCTAACCTATCTATATCACTTATTGTATATATATTTATATCTGTCTCTTTTAATCTCTCACGTTCTAGGGGGTCTAAGTCTCTAATACCGATTAAAGCTACATTGCTTTCATTTAAATTATATGCATTATCCATAATTGATAGTAAATCAGTTGGTCCTTCTTGATTAATCACTGCTAAAGGAATACCATGAACATTTCCGGAATGACTAGTAGCTAAAGTATTAAAATCAGCATGAGCATCAAACCAAATCAAACCAAAATCTTTTTTGGCTCTAACTAAACCACTGAAAGTCCCTATAGCAATACTATGATCGCCTCCAATAACTAATGGTACCTTATCATCCTCTAAACTCTTTTTTACTTTTCTAGATAAAGAAATACAAACATCCCTAATCTCTAAAATATTATGTTGATTTCTTCTTTCATTTGTAATAATTGGCACCTCTATATCACCATAATCTTCGACTTCAATTCCCAATCCTTCAATTTTAGTAGTTAAATTAGCATATCTAATAGCACTAGGACCCATATCTACCCCTCTTTTATTCGCTCCTAAATCAAGTGGAACTCCAATAACAGCAACTCTCACTCTATCTCCTCCTTAATTGAGTAGATATCTATTATCAACATAAGGTGATATAACTGCTTTCAGTAATGAAGTATAATTTACTCTAAATTCTAATATATCTCCTACCTGTAATTCCTCTTTTACTTCTGTAATATCAATTATTAAATGATCACTACTACCTCCTTCAATATCGACTCCTAAGCGGCACGGTGTCAGCCCATCTGGAGAGATATCTTGTCTTCCAATAGCTAAAATAGCCCTAGTCCGTTCCCCTTTCTTTTTAAAAGCTACTCTCTCACCAAATGCGTTTGGACCTTGAGGGACTTCAGGTAATGCTCCCTTAGTCTGCAATTCTACTATTTCAGCTCCTAAAATAAAAGTGTCATTATTCAATTCAGAAAAGTGTCCACCATCAATTAGATTACTTCCTAATAATATACTTTCCCCAATTCTAAGTTGATTTACCCTTTTAGGTAATTTACTAACACGCATTAAAGGTAATGAGCTACTATTTCCTCCAGAAATAATCTTTAATTTGCTATTTAAAATATTCTCTGCTTGTACGGTCAATTCTTTTAATAAATTCATATTTTCTTTAGTAGGTAAGACCCCACCAAAACAAGCTAAATTAGTACCTAAACCTAGTAACTCTATATTAGAATAATCTTCATTAATTATAGTAACTTTTTCTTCTAGTTGACTTGGTAAAATTCCTTCTCTACGATCACCCAAATCAATCATTAAAATAATTTTATGCTCTTTATTCTTCTTCATTGCTTCATTATTTAAAGCGGAGATTACTTCTAACTGTGAATTAAGACTAATATCAGCATAATTAATTACTTCAGAAACTTCACTTAACATTGGAATCCTTAATAATACCAATGGTAGATTAAAGCCATATGCCTTTAACTGTTTAATATTCTCTATCCTAGAATCTGCTAACCCCTTAACTCCTCCTCTAATCATAGCTTGAGCAACTTGGGGATCTCCGCAAACACCTTTAGTAACCCCTAATATTTGAACCCTATCTTTACCAGCCCAACTAGCTATTCTTCTAGTATTTTCAACTATTTTCTCCAAGCTTATTTTTAAATATGGTGTCTTCATTATTATTCTCCTCATTATCCATATCTTCTAAGAAATAAAGCAATATTTCCTCGGAAATAACGATTAATTGCTATTATTCACAATATTATTTTAATATATACCATAACTTATAACTAAATAAGATAATATGTATAATTATAGTCTTAAATCATCTCAAAATAAAAAGGAAGAGTATATACTCTTCCTTTTGATAGTAAATTTGATTATCTTTTTGAGAACTGAGTTGACTTTCGTGCTTTTTTACGACCATACTTTTTACGTTCTTTCATTCTTGGATCTCTAGTTAGAAGTCCTGCTTTCTTTAAAGGTGTACGATAGTTATCCTCAACTTCTAATAAAGCCCGAGCAATACCGTGACAAACTGCTCCTGCCTGTCCAGATAATCCTCCACCTTCTACATTAACTATGATATCAAATTCACCAACAGTCTCTGTAATTTCTAAAGGCTGTTCAATCAATTTTATTAAAGTTCTACGATTAAAATATTCATCTATTGACTTCTCATTTACTATAATCTCACCAGTCCCTGGACGTAATCTTACTCTAGCTGAAGAATGCTTTCTTCTACCAGTTCCTAAGTAATCAACCTCTGCCATTGTAATCCTCCTCTCTAAAATATATTATTATTATCTATCCGTTATATATCTAATTCTTTTGGCTCTTGAGCTTCATGAGGATGCTCAGAACCAGCATAAATCTTTAGCTTCTTAAGCATTTTACGACCTAATTTATTTTTAGGTAACATACCTTTAACTGCCAATTTCATTACTCTCTCAGGATGTTTAGATAATAACTCATCATAAGTCATTGACTTTAATCCACCAGGATACCCAGAATGCTTATGATACATCTTCTGTTGCAGCTTCTTACCTGTTAATTTAATCTTCTCAGCATTAACAACAATTACATAATCACCTGTGTCAACATTTGGTGTATAGATTGGCTTATGTTTTCCTCTTAAAACTGTTGCAATCTCACTAGCTAATCTACCTAAAGTCTTACCTTCAGCGTCCACTATAAGCCAGTTTCTTTCTATTTTATTAGGATTTGCCATATAAGTAGTCATCTTCTTCCCTCCTTCTAACAATGTAATAAAAAATATATATTAAGGTGAGTCCGGGGCTAATTAACTAAATTAAATTATAAAACCTCACTAGTTAATTTTATTATAAGAACTTCAACCTGTCAAGTTCTTTCAATATTTTACTTTAATTAATCTTAAACCATGAGCTGGTGCTGTAGGTCCAGCTTCAGTCCTATCTTTAGCTTCTAATATTTCTTTTACTTCCTTGACTTGTAATTTATTAAACCCAACCTCAAGTAAAGTACCAACCATAATTCTAATCATGTTATATAAAAAACCACTACCATCAACTCTACATATAATATTATTTTCTATTCTATTTATTTTGAAACTATTTATAGTCCTAACTGTAGTATTAGCACCACAACCAGAAGCTCGAAATGATGAAAAATCATGAGTCCCAACTAAATATTGAGCTGCTTTTAACATAGAAGCAGAATCTAATTTTTTTCTAATATGATAGCTATAATTTCGCTTAAAAGTTGAAGGGAGTTCTTTATTCAGAATATGATATTCATAAATTTTTCCTTTAGAATAATAACGAGCATGGAATTCATCATCAACTTCTTTTACTTCCCTTATTAGAATATCATCTGGCAAACAATTATTCCAGGCATAACGAATACGTTGAATAGGAATAGGTGTCTTAGTTTCAAAATTTATAACTTGCCCACACGCATGTACTCCACTATCTGTTCTGCTAGCACCAATTATTTTAATCTCTTCTTTAGTTAATATATGCAAACTACTTTCCAAAACTTCTTGGATAGTAATAGCATTTGGTTGCCGTTGAAAACCATGATAATTTGTTCCGTCATATTCAACAATGGCTTTAAAATAACGCATTTATTCCACCTCAACTAATATTAAGAATGAGTAAATATAGCCACTGCAATTAAGAAAACAGTAATTACAATCCCTATTATATAATCTAACCTAGATAACTTTAATTCATTCATTCGAGTACGTCCCTCACCACCACGATAACAACGTGCTTCCATAGCTAACGCTAAATCATCTGCTCTACGAAAAGCACTAACAAAGAGTGGGACTAAAAGTGGTATTAAACTCTTAGCTTTTTGAATTAAATTTCCACTTTCAAAGTCTGCTCCTCTAGCCTTTTGAGCTTTTAAAATCTTTTCAGATTCTTCTAATAAGGTAGGTATAAATCTTAAGGCAATAGTCATCATCATAGCTAATTCATGAGCAGGAACTCCAAATCGTTTAAATGGATCCAAAAGCTTTTCTAAACCATCTGTTAACTCTAAAGGAGATGTAGTTAAAGTTAATAAAGAAGTAAAAGTAATTAAAAAGATTAATCTAACTGCCATAAAAAGCCCTAAATTTAATCCTCTTTCTTCAATGCTTAAAAACTTCCATTCCCAGATTACCTCTCCGCCTTTAGTTAAGAATAAATGAATTATTAAAGTAAAACTAATAATAAATAATAATGGTTTTAAACTTTTTAAAATATACTTAAATTCAATCTTAGATACAAGGGTACTAAGAATTATAAATCCACCTAAAATTAAGTATCCCAAGAAGTTTTCACTAATAAATAAAATTATAATAAATAAGAAAACCAATAGAATTTTGATCCTAGGGTCTAATTTATGAACTATGGAATCTCTATCAAGATACTGACCTAACATAATATCATTTAACATAACCCTAACTCCTTAATGCCTTAATAATCTCTTGCTTAGCTTCTTGAATATCAAATAAATTGGTCTGTAAATTATAACCTTTTTCCCGTAAAGCAATTAAAACTTTTGTTACTTCTGGAATTCCTAATCCTATTCTTTTTAATTCAGTTTGATTAGAAGCTAAATCAGTTGGTGCTTCATTAAAGATTAAGTTTCCTTGATGTAAGACTAAGACCCTATCAGCTAGTTCAAAGACTTCTTCCATCCTATGTGAAATTAAAATAACTGTTAAATTAAACTCTTCTTTAAACCTAATTATCTCCCTCATTAACTCAACTCTAGTCCGAGGATCAAGCCCTGCTGTAGGCTCATCTAAAACTAAGACTTTAGGACGCATAGCTAAAACACCAGCAATAGCTACTCTTCGTTGTTGACCACCGCTTAATTTAAAAGGCGAACGATCCTTAAATTGCTGATAATCTAAATTAACTGCCTGTAAGGCTTCTTTAATCCTAAGTTCAATCTCATTATCATTTAATCCTAAGTTCTTAGGACCAAAAGCTACATCCTGATAAATAGTTTCTTCAAACAACTGATGTTCTGGATATTGAAAAACTAAACCTACTTTCTGTCTAACAAACCTTAAATCCACATTATCATTAGTAATATCCTCTTCATCTATATAAACTTGTCCAGAATTCGGTTTAATTAAACCATTTAAGATTTGAACTAAAGTTGATTTCCCAGAACCAGTATGACCAATTAGTCCTATAAATTCACCATTTTTAATTGAAAAATCTATATCTTTTAAAACATCGATATCCATATCCTCATACCGATGTGAAACAGATTCTAGCCTAATGAGCATATCTCTTCCACCAACCTATTTACAGTAAATATATCTGAACTTATATCTAATCCTTCATCCTTAAGATAATAAGCTAATTCAGTTATTTGTGGGACATCTAAAGAAAGTTCCTTAATCTCTTCAACTCGGGAAAAAACCTTAGCAGGAGTCCCTGATAGCACTATTTCTCCTTCTTCAAATACTAAGATTCGATCAGCATTAACTACTTCATTCATAAAATGAGTAATATAAATAATCGTTAAACCTTCTTCTCTATTAAGATACTCAACAGTTTCAATTACCTCTTTACGACCTACAGGATCTAGCATAGCAGTCGGTTCATCAAAGACTAAACAATCAGGAAGCATAGCAATAATTCCAGCAATAGCTACCCGTTGTTTTTGTCCACCAGATAACTTATGAGGAGCATGACGAGTAAACTCCTCCATATTTACTAATTCTAGAGATTCTTGCACCCTTACTTTAATCTCTTCAGGAGGTAATCCTAAATTCTCTGGACCAAAAGCTACATCTTCTTCCACAATATTAGCTACTAATTGATTATCTGGGTTTTGAAAAACCATACCAACTTCTTGTCTAATTTGCCATAATTCTTCCTGATTAGTAGTAGCTTTACCTCCTATTTTAACTTTTCCCTCAGTAGGTATTAATAAACCATTTAATAATTTAGCTAAAGTAGATTTGCCGGAGCCATTATGACCAACAATAGCTACAAATTCACCTGACTTCACTTCTAAATCAACACCATTTAAAACCCATTCATCTTCCTGCTGGTCACTATATTTATAATAAACATCCTCTAATTTAATTAATGGTTTCATTTAACTTTTCACCCTTAATCCATACAAAAAACAGCCATACATTGAAGTTAAATTACGGCCGAAATTCATCTAGATTCGGCCGTAGTTATCTCACTCTCTAAGTAAGTAAAAAGACTATTTATTATGGCTGCTTATAATTTTAAGTATGCAATTATTTATTCTACTAATTCTAAAATGGCCATTGGAGCTCCATCACCACGGCGCGGTCCTAACTTTAAAACTCTAGTATAACCTCCCTGACGATCCTCGAATCTAGGAGCAATATCATTAAATAACTTAGTTACTACTTCTTTATCATTTAAAACCTGCATAGCTTTTTTTCGAGCATTTTGACTATCCTGTTTAGCAGTAGTGATTAACTTTTCAGCAGAACGCTGCGCTTCTTTAGCTTTAGGTTCAGTAGTTTCAATTCTTTCATTCTTAAAAAGTGAAATCATTAAGCTCTTTAATAAAGCTTTTCGACTGGAGCTCTTTCGGCTTAACTTTCTACGTGCCATAATTATATCCCTCCTTTACTACTTTATATCTCAAATTGCTTTAATGTATCTCAGGTTGCTTTAATGAAAGCTCTAATTCTGATAACTTATCCTTAATCTCTTTTAAGGATTTCTTACCTAAATTTCTAACCTTCATTAAGTCGTCCTCAGTTTTATCAGTTAATTCTTCAACAGTATTAATACCTGCTCTCTTTAAGCAATTAGATGAACGTACAGATAAATCTAATTCTTCAATAGTTGTTTCTAAAATCTTATCCTTTTCTTCTTCCTCTTTCTCTACCATAATATCAACTTCAGTAATCTCTTCGGTTAAGTTGATAAAGAGGTCAAGGTGTTCAGCTAAGACTTTAGCTGCTAAACTAATTGACTCTTCCGGTGTTAAGCTACCATCAGTATTAATCTCTAAAGTTAGCTTATCATAGTCAGTCACCTGTCCAACGCGAGTATCTTCAGCTTCAAAATTTACTCTTCTAATTGGAGAAAAAGCTGAGTCTATTGGAATTACTCCAATAATATCTTCTTCCCCTTCATTTTCTTCAGAAGAAACATAACCTCTACCTTTTTCTATAGTTACTTCTAAATTTAATTCTCCTTCATTATTCAATGTAGCAATATGAAGGTCTGGATTTAGAATTTCTACATTCCCACTAACTGTAAATTGATCAGCTGTAACTTTTCCTTCCCCAGCAGCATCAATACGTAAAACTTCTGGCTCTTCAGATTCCATCTTAACTACTAATTCTTTTATGTTAAGTATAATATCTGTTACATCTTCTACTATTCCTGGTATAGTAGAAAATTCATGTCGTACTCCTTCAATTTTAATAGAAGTAGCTGCTGCTCCTGGTAATGAAGATAACATTATTCTACGTAAAGCATTACCTAAAGTAATACCATATCCTCTTTCTAAAGGAGTAATAATAAACTTACCATAAATATCATCTGATTCTACTCTTTCAATTTTAGGTTTTTCAAACTCAATCATTATTTATTAAACCCTCCTTTTGAAGTGCAAGGTAATTTGTCAACTTTACTGAGGGTGCTATCAAAATATCATAGATAAAAGTAGTATGTGGTTCAAAATTGAACCACTAATTAACTACTTCTTATCTAGAATAGAACTCAACGATTAGCTGTTCTCGTACTGGAATATCTATATCTTCTCTTTCAGCTTCTCTTAATACCTTACCATTCTTATTCTCAAAGTTTACCTCTAACCACTCCGGAATATTCTTCTGACTAGTAAATTCAAGAATTTCTTTCATTCTAGTCATATCCTTACTTGAATCTTTAACTTCAATTTCCTCTCCTTCTTCAACTAAATAAGAGGGAATATCCACTCTACTACCATTCACTAAGAAATGACCATGTCTAACTAATTGTCTAGCTTCATTTCTTGAAGCAGCAAAACCTAATCTAAATACTACATTATCTAATCTTCTTTCTAAAACTCTCAAGAAGTTTTCACCAGTAATTCCTGGCTGATTATCTGCCATCTCAAAGTACCTTCTAAACTGATTCTCTAAAACACCATAAATTTTTCTAACTTTCTGCTTCTCTCTTAACTGCACACCATATTCTGATAACTTCTGTCTTCTTTGTCCATGTTCACCCGGAACATATGAACGACGCTCAATAGAACATTTATCTGTATAGCATCTTTCACCTTTAAGGAACAACTTCTCCCCTTCTCGGCGACATTGACGACAAACAGGTCCAGTATATCTTGCCATTTTATATCTACACCTCCAAATTACTTGATTATTTAATTATACTCTACGACGCTTCGGTGGTCGACAACCATTATGCGGAATAGGAGTTACATCCTTAATTCCATTAATCTGTAATCCTGCAGCTTGTAAAGATCTAATTGCTGCTTCTCTACCAGCTCCTGGACCTTTAACAAAAACCTCAATTTCTTTTAACCCATGCTCCATGGCTTCTTTAGTAGCAGATTCTGCAGCCATTTGCGCAGCATACGGAGTACTCTTTCTTGTTCCTTCAAAACCTAAATTACCAGCACTGGACCAAGCAATAGTATTCCCTTTTTGATCAGTTAAAGTCACAATAGTATTATTAAAAGTAGAGCGAATATGAGCTTGCCCCTTTGTCACATGCTTTTTCTTCTTCTTTCTTTTACGACGGGCCATCAATATCCCTCCTCCTATAACGATTTATTAATAATTAACCTCTTCCAACACCAACAGTCTTCTTCGGTCCTTTACGAGTTCGAGCATTAGTTTTAGTTCGTTGACCTCTAACCGGCAAACCTCTTCTATGTCTTAATCCACGATAGGATCCGATATCTTTTAAACGCTTAATATCACTACGTACTTCTCTTCTTAATGTACCTTCAACAATATAATCTTCATCAATTACACTTCGTAAGTTAGCTACTTCTTCTTCAGTTAAGTCTCTAACTATAGTGTCTTGATCAATATCTGTCTTTTCTAAGATATCTTGAGCAGTAGAGCGACCGATACCGTATATATAAGTTAAACCCACTTCAATTCGCTTATCTCGTGGCAAATCAACACCTTCAATACGTGCCATTACTTTACACCTCCAAATTCTTTCTTTGAATAATATTTAAATTAACCTTGTCTTTGTTTATGCTTAGGATTTTCGCAGATCACAAATACCTTACCTTTTCTCCGAATTACCTTACATTTATCACAAATAGGCTTAACTGATGGTCGAACTTTCATAGCTTACCCTCCTCTTTACAACCTATTAGCGGTGAATCTATAATTGAATTACTATTTATGTCGATAAGTAATTCGACCACGACTCAAATCATATGGAGATAATTCTACTGTAACTTTATCTCCTGGTAGGATTCTAATATAGTTCATTCTCATTTTTCCTGACACATGAGCTAAAACCTTATGATCATTATCTAACTCTACTCTAAACTTGGCATTTGGTAACGGTTCAACCACTGTACCTTCCACTTCAATCGGTTCTTCCTTTGCCATTAGGTAAAATCAACCTCCTTAAAGTATTAATAATTCCTGTAATCTCAATGTAATATTATATCACAATCAGCAACCAACATGCAATCTAAATTTTGGTTAGAATCTTCGAACCTGAATCTGTTATAGCAATTGTATGCTCGAAATGGGCTGATAATTTGCGATCTTTAGTTACAACAGTCCACCCATCATCTAAGGTTTCAACTCTGTAATCTCCAACATTAACCATAGGTTCAAGCGCAAGTGTCATCCCTTCCTTTAATCGAGGTCCATTTCCGGGAGGACCAAAATTAGGTACCTGTGGGCTCTCATGCATTTTACTTCCAATTCCATGGCCTACAAAATTCCTAACCACAGAAAAGCCCTCAGCTTCAACAAAGTTTTGAACAGCATGGGAGATATCAGATAGCCTATTCCCTATAACTGCAGCTTCAATTGCTGCATTCAATGAATCCTTAGTTACTTTCATTAATTTCTGAGCTTCACTAGAAACTTCACCTACAGCTAAAGTTTGTGCAGCATCTCCATAATAACCGTTCTTAACCGCTCCAATATCTAAACCAATAATATCACCAGACTCTAAACGGCGAGAATCAGGGATACCGTGTACTACTTGTTCATTAATAGCTACACAGACAGTGCTAGGAAACCCTTGATAACCTTTAAAAGCAGGTTTAGCATCATACTTAAGAATGAATTCTTCTGCTAATCTATCTATTTCCTCCGTTTTTATCCCTGGATCAATCTTTTCAGCCAAAAAAGCATGAGTTTCAGCAACTATCTTTCCTGACTGATGCATTAATTCTATCTCTCTTGGGGACTTCCGAATAATCATTATGACACCGCCTGTTTAATATTATTAAACACTTCCTCTAAACTAGCTTCACCATTAATATTCTTTAAAAGACCTAAATCTTTATAGTAATTAATTAAAGGTTCAGTCTGTTCTTTATAAACTGATAAACGCTCTTTGATAGTCTCAGGCTTATCATCTTCTCTTTGATATAAGTCTCCATCACACTTATCACAAGTATCTTCATCTTTAGGAGGATTAAAATCAACATGATAGCTAGCTCCGCAATCACTACAGATTCGTCTGCCAGATAGTCGTCTAATTACCTCATCCTCACTAACTTTAATATTTAAAACATTATCTAAGTCAACATCTAATTTTTCTAGAATGTCTTGTAAAGCATCCGCTTGAGCAACAGTACGAGGAAACCCATCTAAAATGAACCCTTCTTGACAATCACCTTCAGATAATCTTTCTTCAACTATTCCAATGGTTACTTCATCTGGAACTAATTTTCCTTGATCTATATATTCTTTAGCTGTTTTCCCTAGAGGCGTCTCATTCTTAATTGCACTTCTAAAAATATCCCCTGTTGCAATATGAGGAATACTGAATTCTTCAACTAAATTAGCAGCTTGTGTTCCTTTGCCAGCCCCTGGAGGGCCAACTAAAATAATATGCACCTTAAATCACTCCTCTGAAAATCTATTCCATGAAGCCCTGATAATGGCGCTCTAATAAGTGCGTTTCAATCTGCTTCATAGTTTCTAAAGCGACACCTATTACAATTAATAAAGCTGTTCCACCAAATCTAAACTGTAATCCAGTTAAATTCATCAGTATATTTGGTAAAACTGCAATTGCTGCTAAGAACAATGCTCCAGCTAAAGTAACTCTAGTTAAAACTTTATCTAAGTATTCAGCTGTAGATCTTCCAGGCCTTCTTCCTGGGATAAAGCCACCATTCTTTTGAATATTCTCAGCAACTTCTCTTGGATTAAATGTGATTGCTGTATAGAAATACGTGAAAAAGACAATAAATAATGCAAAAATGATCATATACAATAATGAACCAGGACTTAACGCATTAGATAATGTCTGTGCCCAATCATACGGTAATATTCTAGCTATAGTAGCCGGGAATAACAAGACAGATGAAGCAAAAATAACTGGAATTACCCCTGCTTGATTAACCTTCATCGGTATATGAGTACTCTGACCACCATATACTTTACGACCAACAACTCTTTTAGAATATTGAACAGAAATCTTTCTCTCACCCTGTTGAATATAAATTACCGCTGCTACAATAACAACCGCAAGGATTAAGAAAATAATAAGATTAAAAATACCAATCGTTCCTGCTCTCAATGAAGCTACTACCTGACTAACTGCTGATGGAAAACGAGATATAATGGAAGAAAAGATAATAATCGAAATTCCATTTCCAATTCCCTTATCAGTAATCTGCTCTCCAAGCCACATTAAGAAAGCAGTCCCAGCAGTTAAAGTAATAACAATGGTTGCAATATTGAAGAAATTAGGGTTAACAATAGCACCATAATTTTTAATCCATAATGTAATTCCGAAACCTTGGATTAATCCTAGAATTACTGTACCATATCTAGTATATTGAGAGATAACTTTCTGCCCTTCTTGCCCCTGTTTAGATAATTCCTCCAATTTCGGAACAACTACAGTCAACAACTGCATAATGATAGAAGAAGTAATATAAGGGTTAATACTCATTGCAAAAATACTAAATCTACTCAACGCTCCTCCAGAAAACATATCCAAGAATCCTAATAATCCTTGACCTTGGCTAAATAATTCACGCAGTTTAGCTGGATCAACGCCAGGTACTGGAATATGAGCTCCAATACGATAGACAGCAATCATGGCCAAAATAAAAAATATCTTTTGCCGTAGCTCCTTAACTTTTAAGGAGTTACTTAAAGCCGATAACATTATTCAATCACCTCTATTTTCCCGCCAGCATTTTCAATCTTTTCTACAGCGGATTTAGTAAATCCGTGAGCCTTTACTGTTAAGGCTACGTCTAATTCACCATCACCAAGAACCTTTATACCATCTTTCACCTGCTTAGCTAAACCATTTTTTTCTTCTAATAGCTCAGGAGTAACCTCTATTCCTTCTTCAAATTTGTTTAAGCTCTTTACATTAACTTCAGCATATTCTTTCTTAAACTTATTTGTAAACCCTCGCTTAGGGAAACGTCTAAAATATGGCGTTTGACCACCTTCAAACCCTGGTCTTACACCTCCACCACTACGTGCATTCTGACCTTTATGGCCACGACCTGATGTTTTTCCTTTATTAGATCCTATACCTCGTCCTACACGTTTACGATTCTTCTTAGCTCCTTCAGCTGGTTTTAAATCATGAAGTTTCATTAACTTCACCTCCTTTAAACTATTAAATAATACTTGGATTTTGCTATATTCATTATCCTAATAATTCTTCTACACTTTTACCTCTTAATTTAGCAACTTCTTCAACATCTTTTAATTCTTTTAAACCTTGTATCGCAGCGTTTACCATATTAAGTGGATTATCACTACCTAAAGACTTAGTTAAAATATCTTTAATACCAGCTAATTCAACTACCGCTCTAATAGATCCTCCGGCAATTACTCCAGTACCTTCTGAAGCTGGTTTTAATAGAACTCTACCTCCACAAAATACACCAGTAACTTCATGTGGAATAGTTGTGTCAGATAAAGGGATCTTAATTAATTCCTTCTTAGCAGCATCAATTCCTTTATGAATAGCTGCAGGAACCTCATTAGCTTTACCAATACCAGCTCCTACATGACCGTTTCCGTCTCCAACGACTACTAAAGAACTGAAACTAAAACGTCTTCCTCCCTTAACTACCTTAGAAACTCGATTAATATTAACAACTCTTTCATCTAAATCTAATTCATTAGGGTCTATGTTGTTATTCACTTCTTTCCCTCCTTTTACTTTAAAATTCTAAACCGCTCTCTCTAGCTGCTTCAGCTACAGCCTTAATTCTTCCGTGAAATTTATTTCCACCACGATCAAAAACAACTTGTTCAATGCCCTCTTCAAGAGCTCTTTTAGCTACTAATTTTCCTACTTCTTTAGCTGCCTCGACATTTCCTCCATTATCAACTTCATCTCTAATCGCTGGTTCAATAGTAGAGGCTGATACTAATGTTTCTCCAGCTAAGTCATCGATAACTTGAGCATAGATATGCTTCAAACTACGATAAACATTTAAACGAGGCTTACTTGGAGTTCCACTAACTTTTTTTCGGACTCTTTTATGTCGTCTCTGTCTGCTTGTACTCATACCAAGTCACTCCTTCCTCTAACTATAGTTCATTAAAACTGAAAATCATTAACCAGTCTTACCTTCTTTTCTACTGATATGTTCATCAATATATTTGATTCCTTTACCATTATAAGGTTCTGGTGGACGGACAGCTCTAATATTAGCAGCTGTTTCTCCTACCTTTTGCTTATCAATACCACTCACTATAATCTTATCATTACCTTCTACATTTAATTCAATACCTTCTGCTGGTTCAATTACTACAGGATGTGAATATCCTACTTTTAATTCTAAATTACTTCCTTGTTTTTGAACTCTATAACCTACACCATTTAATTCTAGTTTCTTTTCGAATCCATTAATCACACCTTCGATCATGTTAATAACTAAACTTCTACTTAAACCATGGACACATTTATCATCTCTAGAATTTGTAGACCTATTAATAGTGATAGTATTATCTTCAAGGCTAATATCTAAATGTTCATTAATTTCTTGTGATAATTCACCTTTTGGACCTTTTATAGTAACTACATTATCTTCCACTGTAACTTCTATCTTTTCCGGAATTTCAACTGGTAAATGTCCAACACGAGACATTACTGACACCTCCTATTCCTATTCTAATTCAAATTACCAAACATAACAGAGAACTTCTCCACCGATTCCTTTCTCACGAGCATCCTTATCAGTAACTACTCCCTGAGATGTAGAGACAATAGCAACCCCTAAACCACCTAGTACTTTAGGTACTTCATCTTTAGATGCATAAACTCTCAATCCTGGCTTACTAATTCTCTTTAATCCAGTAATAACTTTTTCATCATTATTTCCATACTTTAAATCTAACCTTAATCTACCTTGTGCATTATCTTCAATACGTCTATAATTTTTAATAAAACCTTCATCTTTTAAAATTTTAGAAATTTCTTCTTTTAAATTAGATGCTGGAATCTCTACAGTATTTTTTGTAGCCAAGTTAGCATTTCTAATTCTTGTTAACATATCTGCGATCGGATCAGTCATAGACACTAAAACCAACCTCCTTTCTATATTTCAACACACTACAATTTACCAACTAGATTTCTTAACTCCAGGCAAAACTCCCTTATGAGCTAATTCTCTAAAACAGATTCGACACAATTCAAATTTACGGAGAACACCTCGAGCTCGACCACAACGTCGGCAACGAATAACGCCTCTAGTAGAATGGTCTTTCTCTTTTTTGGCTTTCTCTATTTTAGCTTTTCGGGCCACTCTTTTCCCTCCTTATTAAATCATAATTTATTTTTTAAACGGCATATTCATCAATTCAAGTAGGCCTTTAGCTTCCTCATCAGACTCAGCACTCGTTACAATAGTAACATCCATACCTCGAGTCTTATCTACGTCATCTACATCAATTTCTGGAAAAATTACTTGATTAGTAATACCTAAAGAGTAATTACCTCTTCCATCAAAAGATTTAGTAGAAAGTCCTCTAAAGTCACGAACCCGTGGTAAAGCAATATTAATTAATTTATATAAGAACTCATACATTTGTCCACCACGTAGCGTTACTTTGCACCCTACAGGCATTCCTTTTCTAATTTTAAAATTAGCGATAGACTTTTGAGCTCTAGTGATAACAGGCTCTTGTCCAGTGATTGTTCTAAGTTCCTCTACCGCATTATCTAATAATCTAGCATCTTCTTCGGCATCACCGATTCCCATATTAACAGTAACTTTCTCTATCTTTGGAACTTGCATAACGTTATCATAATCAAATTTTTCCATTAATTCATCAACAATCTCATCTTGATATCTTTCTTTTAATACTGCCATTAGCTTTGTCCTCCTTCCATCACAGAACAGTAGATTAAATTATTATTCCACAACTTCTCCACATTTTTTACAAACCCGTGCTTTTTCACCAGAATCTAAAACTTTTTTTCCAGTTCTAGTAGGTTGCTCACAATGGTTACAGATTAACATTACATTTGCACTATTAATCGTCCCTTCTTTTTCAATAATTCCACCTTGTGGCATATCTTGTGTAGGACGTTCATGTTTTTTAATAATGTTAATACCTTCTACAACTACCCGATTATCTTTTGGAAAAGCTTTTAAAACCTCTCCACTTTTACCTTTATCATTCCCAGCGATAATTTTAACCATATCGCCTTGCTTTACATGCAATTTAGGAATAGTCAAGTCAACTACCTCCTTTCGAGACATGAAGATTACATTTAACTCTGATAAATTATAATACCTCTGGCGCTAGGGAAATAATTCGAGTAAACTTTTTATCCCTTAGTTCTCTCGCTACCGGACCAAAAACTCTCGTTCCTTGAGGGTTATTATTCTTATCAATAATTACAGCTGAATTTTCATCAAAACTAATATATGATCCATCTGGTCTTCTATATTCTTTTTGAGTTCTCACAACTACTGCTTTTACTACTTCACCTTTCTTAACCATTCCATCAGGAATAGCCTCTTTAACAGTAGCAATGATTGTATCACCTATAGTAGCATACCTTTTCTTAGAGCCTCCTAATACTTTAACACATAGTAGTCCTCGTGCTCCAGAGTTATCAGCTACCTTTAATCTAGATTCTACTTGAATCATGGTCAGTACCCTCCTTTCTTCAACTAACCTTTCCTTACATGCTTACTTTGCTTTTCGAATAATCTCTTCTAACTTCCATCGTTTCTGTTTACTAATTGGCCTTGTTTCTACAATTTTTACTTTATCTCCAACATTACATTCATTATTTTCATCATGAGCTTTAAAACGAGAAGTTCGCGTAATAACTCGCTTATATAGTGGGTGTTGAGTCTTACGCTCAACAGCAACTACAACCGTCTTATCCATCTTATCACTAACAACGGTTCCAGTTCTTAATTTACGCTTTTTATCAGACATTAGATAACCTCCTTTATCAAATAAGACTAATGATTAATTTCCAACTCACGTTCACGCATAATCGTATTAACCCGAGCAATACTTTTCTTTACCTCTCGAATTCGAGCCGGATTATCTAATTGAGCAGTTGCTTTCTGAAATCTTAAGTTAAATAATTCTTCCTTCAATCCACCTAACTTATGATTCAACTCTTTAGAAGTTAATTCTCTCAGCTCTTTAGCTTTCATCGCTGTCACCATCCATTCCTTCACGTTTTACAAATTTAGTCTTAATCGGTAACTTATGAGATGCTAAACGCATAGCTTCTCTTGCTACCTCTTCCTCAATACCAGCGATTTCAAACATAACTCGACCAGGCTTTACTACAGCCACCCAGTGTTCAGTCGCACCTTTTCCAGAACCCATTCTAGTCTCAGCTGGTTTAGCTGTTACCGGCTTATCAGGGAAGATATTAACCCAAACTTTACCTCCTCGCTTAATATAACGAGTAATTGCAATTCTAGCAGCTTCTATTTGGCGATTTGTAATCCAGGCAGGCTCTAAAGCCTGTAATCCGTATTCACCGAAGTTAACTGTAGTACCTCGATGTGCTTTCCCTTTTAATCTACCTCTATGCTGCTTTCTATGTTTAACCCGCTTAGGTATTAACATATTTGTTGCCTCCTTTCTAACCAAATTTATCTAGTCGTTATCTACTTCTGGTAGAATTTCACCTTTATTAATCCAAACTTTAACTCCAATTTTACCAAAAGTAGTATATGCTTCAGCAAAACCGTAATCAATATCAGCTCTTAGAGTATGAAGTGGTACATTCCCTTCATGATATCCTTCTCTTCGAGCCATTTCAGCTCCTCCTAAACGTCCACTACATTCAATCTTAAAACCTTCTACACCACTTTGTCTTAAAGCTCGATTCATAGATTGTCTCATTGCTCTTCGGAATGAAACTCTATTCTCCATTTGACTGGCTATATTCTCAGCAACTAATTGTGCTGTCTTCTCTGGATTTTTAACTTCAACAACATTAATCTGAACTTTTTTACCAGTTATATCTTGTAATTCATTTCTTAAAGCATTTACTTCAGAACCACCTTTTCCAATTACCATTCCTGGACGAGCAGTGTGAACATCTAGCTTTACTCGATCAGCAGCTCTTTCAATTACAATCCGAGCAATACCTGCACTATACATTTTATTTTTAACATGATCTCTAATTTCTAAATCTTCATGTAATAAATCAGCATATTCATCTTTATCAGCATACCATTTTGCATCCCAGTCTTTAATAACTCCAATTCTTAAACCGTGTGGATTTATTTTCTGTCCCACTTAACTATCCCTCCTTCTTTTCCTTAACTTTAATAGTAATATGACTCGTACGTTTATTAATAGGGCTCGCTTGACCCATAGCTCTTGGTTGATATCTCTTCATAGTCGGCCCTTGATCTACATAAGCTTTTGATATATATAATTCATCAGCAATCATACCATGATTATTTTCCGCATTAGCTACAGCAGAAGTTAATACTTTTTCAATAATTTTAGAAGCCTTCTTAGGAGTATGTCTAAGAATTCCAATAGCCTCTGCAACATCCTTACCTCTAACTAAATCTATTACCTGTCTAGCTTTTCGCGGAGAAATGCGTACCTCTTTAGCGATAGCTCTCGCTTCCATTTATTCTCCTCCTCTCTTACTTAAGCGATGTTGATCTTTCCGAATGTGATCCGTGCTGTCTAAATAATCTAGTCGGAGCAAACTCCCCTAATTTATGTCCAACCATTTCTTCTGTAATAAAAATAGGCACATGCTTCCGACCATCATAAACAGCTATTGTATGACCAACCATTTGTGGAAAGATAGTAGAACTTCGTGACCAAGTTCTAATCACTTGTTTCTCTCCAGATTCATTCAGTTCTTCAATCTTAGCTAATAACTTTTTATCGACGAATGGTCCCTTTTTAACTGAACGACCCAAGTTAGTTACCTCCTTTCGATTTCTCCTATAAACTAATCTTTCTTCCTCTCGTTACGACGTCGAATAATTAGCTTATCGGACTTTTTAGATTTACGTGTCTTCTTACCAATAGTTGGCTGACCCCAAGGAGTAACTGGATGTCTTCCAGCTGCTTTTTTACCTTCTCCACCACCATGTGGATGATCATGAGGGTTCATAGACACACCACGCACTTTTGGTCGACGACCTAACCAACGGCTACGTCCAGCTTTACCGATAGTAATATTCTCGTGTTCAACATTCCCAACTTGGCCGATAGTAGCTTTGCATTCAGCTCTAATTAATCTAACTTCTCCAGAAGGAAGCTTTACATGAACATACTTTCCTTCTTTAGCCATTAATTGAGCTTGAGCTCCAGCAGACCTAACTAGTTGGCCACCTCTTCCAGGCTTTAATTCAACATTATGAATAACAGTACCTATAGGAATATTTTTTAGCTTCAATGCATTTCCAGGTTTAATGTCAGTACCTTCTCCAGAAAATATTTCATTACCTACTTCAATTCCTCTTGGAGCTAAAATATATCGCTTCTCTCCATCAGCATAATGTAATAAAGCAATTCGAGCAGAACGGTTTGGATCATATTCAATAGTTGCTACCTTAGCCGGTACTCCGTCCTTATCTCGTTTAAAGTCAATAACTCTATACTTTCTTTTATGCCCTCCACCTCGACGTCTAGATGTAATTCGGCCATTTGAATTCCGACCACCAGTCTTTTTAATTGGAGCTAATAAAGACTTCTCTGGCTGATCAGTAGTGATCTCATCAAAAGATTCAACCGTCATATATCTTCTAGCCGGTGAAGTTGGTTTAAACTTTTTAATCGCCATTCTAATTCCCTCCTTTTCGCTTAAAAATTACATACCTTCAAATATTTCGATTCTATCTTCTTGATCTAACTTAACCCTAGCTTTTTTCCAATCAGGTCGCTTACCTTCATGCACACCCATTCTTCTTTTCTTACCAGGCATACGATTAGTAGTTACTTTTTTAACTTTTACATCAAAGATTTCTTCAATGGCTTTCTTAATCTCTGACTTATTAGCATCTAAAACAACTTTAAAAGTATACCAGTTATTTTCCTCTATATCCATCATAGCTCTTTCAGAGATATGAGGCTGGATAATAATATCTTGTGCTTCTCTCATTAGTCCAGCACCTCCTCTATTGTCTCAATTGCGTCTTTAGTAGCAATTATTTTATCATTATTTAAAAGGTCATAAGGATTTGCTGCAGACGCAACTAAAACTTTCACTCCTGGAATATTTCGTGCTGATTTATATAAATTTTCGTCTTTTCCAGTAGTTAAAATTAATACCTTTTGATCATTAACATTTAATGCTTCTAAAACTTTAATCATATCTTTAGTTTTAGGAAGATCAAAATCTAATTTATCCACAACAATTAATTCTTCATTATTTGCCTTAGTAGTAAAGACTGACTTTACTGCTAATTTCTTAACTTTCTTAGGTAGTTTTTTAGCATAACTTCTTGGTTGAGGACCAAAAGTTGTTCCACCACCTACCCAAATTGGCGAACGAATACTTCCGTGACGAGCTCGACCAGTACCTTTCTGTCTCCAAGGTTTACGGCCACCACCACTAACGTTTCCTCGTGTCTTCGTAGAAGCAGAACCACTTCTCTTAGCAGCTAATTGAGCAGTTACCGCTTCATGAACAACATGTTCATTAATTTCTACGGCAAAAATATTTTCATCAAGTTGAACTTCGCCAACTTGGCTACCTTCTCTATTGTATAATGCTAATTCAGGCATACTTTATCCTCCTTTCGTTCCCAACTTATCCTTTAACTGTTTCTTTAATTAATAGTAATCCTTTTTTCGGTCCAGGAACAGCACCTTTAATTGCTAAAATATTCTTCTCTGGATCTACTTTAACAACTTCTAAATTTTGAATCGTTACCTTCTCTCGACCCATATGTCCTGCCATTTTTTGTCCTTTAAAGACTCTTGCTGGATCAGAACCGGCACCAATTGCTCCTGGTAATCTATAATTTCTAGAACCATGAGTCTTCGGTCCAAGACTAAAGTTCCATCGCTTAATTGTACCAGAAAATCCTTTCCCCTTAGAAGTCCCTGTCACATCTACTTTATCACCGTTTCCAAAAACATCAGCTTTAATAACTTCGCCTACTTCATAACCTTCATCTTCATTAATTCTAATCTCTTGAATATATTTTTTAGGCTCAACGCCATGCTTTTCAAAATGACCTTTTAACGGCTTATTAATTCGCTGTTCTTTAATATCTTCAAAACCAAATTGAACTGCATTGTAGCCGTCCACCTCTTCAATCTTCTTTTGAACCACAGAACATGGTCCAGCTTCCACTACAGTTACTGGTATAACGTCTCCTTCGTCATTAAAAATCTGTGTCATACCAACTTTCTTTCCTAAAATTACTTTTGTCATCTTGCTTGCACCTCCTCATAAATCCAATAGCTAGTATTCTATTTTAATGCGTAATTATAATTTAATCTCAATATCAACACCTGCTGGTAAATCCAAACGCATTAACGAATCAACAGTCTTAGATGTAGGTTCTAAAATATCAATTAATCTTTTATGAGTTCTCATTTCAAATTGCTCACGAGCCGTCTTATGCACATGAGGTGAACGTAAGACCGTAAAGACCTCTTTCTTAGTCGGTAATGGTACCGGACCAGAAACATCAGCCCCAGTTCTCTTGGCAGTTTCAACAATCTTCTTAGCTGACTTATCTAGAAGTTGATGCTCATATGCCTTCAAACGGATTCTAATCTTCTCTTTATTAGGTTTTTTCGCCATATTTGCCACCTCCGTTGCGAAAAATATTACACAGAAAAAGAAGAGGAGAGGATTGGTTGCCTCCTCATTCTCTTTTTCGCTATATTAATTACTCAATAATTCCAGTAATAACTCCAGCACCTACAGTCTTTCCACCTTCACGAATCGCAAATCTTAATCCTGCTTCCATTGCAATTGGAGTAATTAATTCTACTTCCATTTCAATGTTGTCTCCAGGCATTACCATATCTACACCTTCTGGTAAATTAATATCTCCTGTTACGTCTGTAGTTCTGAAATAAAACTGTGGTCTATATCCATCAAAGAATGGAGTATGTCTTCCACCTTCATCTTTACCTAATACATATACTTCTGCATTAAACTTAGTATGTGGAGTAATACTTCCAG
>NZ_FUWM01000023.1 GCF_900167185.1 Selenihalanaerobacter shriftii | reverse complement strand
ATAGTAGATATCTACTTTAAAAGTCAGAACGAAAAATATGCCACCTTAAAGAGTAGTAGTACCGATAATGATCAAGAGATAGATCATGACCCAGCGGATAAACTAATCAAGACCCCTGGTGGCTTTCGGATGTTACTTAATAATCAGGAGATAATCTTTGCTAGTAAAGAAGATAAAGCCAAGATGTGGTTAAGAGAAGAGAGTTTAAACTTCTCCGTAGCTGATAAAAGTAAGATAATACTTGATAAAGATAAAATTAATCTCAAGACCGGAAAAGCAAATGGAGTCATAGATGATAATAAGACAGAATTTTCTTTTGGAAGCAAGAGGTTAAAGATAAGTAAGGATGGGATTAATATTTCTTAAGTAACCAACTTAAGTAAAGGGTTAATGAATTTGATATTAATAAATAATAACAAGCGAAAAAAGGAGGCTAAATAATGGCTTCAAAAAGTCAAAAAGAAGAAAAGGTTTTTACTCCACAAAAAGTTAAGTTTGATCCTTTTGAATTTGTGTCATTATATAAAATGGAAATCAAAAAATCGATCTATGATCATACGAGAGTAGTAATAGAAGGTGCCATAGATGAAGAGAATGTTGCTAAATATGAGAGGTATTTAGCAAAAGAAGATCCTAAATTAATGATAAATCATAGTAATCAAGATAATAAAATATTATTTAAAGGGATCATCCAAGACTATGATATTATTTATAAAAGACAAGATTATTATCTTACTCTAGAAGCAGTTTCTTACAGTATACTGCTTAAGAGAGTTAGACCAAATAGAATTTATCAAAATTTAGGAACGACTTACAAACAAGTATTAGATAAGATTATGCAAGATAATTCCAAATTTAATATAGTCTTTGGTGATAATTCTCAAGCTCAGACTGTCTTAACTACTAAAAATTATCCTATGGCTTTACAATACAAAGAGAGTGAGTGGGACTTTTTAAAAAGGATATCTTCATATCTAGATCAACCAGTAATAGTAGATGACACTAAAGATGATAAAGAAAGTATCAATATTTTAATCGGATTACATAATGCTACTGCAAAGGAATTAAATAATATATCTGGAGTAAAGAGAAAGAAAACCGGGAGGAAGAATCATAAATTCAATTATTATAAAGTAGATTGCCATGAACATTTTAGGTCAAAAGAGGTTTATAATATCGGTAAGAAGGTTAAATATCGATTGACTAATCAAAAAGATCAGACCATAGATTTAATCGTAATTAAAAATAGAATTTATATAGAAGAAGGAGTCTTATGTTCAGATTTAACCTTAGTTAAAGAAGAAGATATAAATATTTTACAAGAGAGAAGAGAAATTCCGATAGAGGGTCGGTCTTTTAGAGCTAAGGTAATGAAGTTAAATAAAGACCATACAGCTCAAGTTGATTTTATAGATATAGCAGATGAATATAATGAAGCAAAATCATTTCATTTTCCAATAGATAGAAATTATACTGACTCTTATTTTGCTCCGGAAGTAGATGATATAGTAGATATCTACTTTAAAAGCAAGAATGAGAAACATGCTACCTTAAAGAGCAGTAGCACCGATAGTGCCAAAAAGATTGACCATAAGCCAACAGATAAATTAATTATTACTCCTGGGGGTTATAAAATTCGGCTTAATAATGGCAATATATTTATCTCTGGGAAAGATGATAAATCATTAGTAGAAATAAAAGAAGAAACAATGAAGATGAAGAGTGCTAAAGGAACAGTATTTATGACGTCGGATGAGATAAAGGTTACAAGAAAGAATGGAGATGTGTCGTTAGATAATTCTCAAACAAAGCTTAAGTTTTCCGGTAAAGAAGTACAAATATCTAGTGGCGGAATCAATATGGTTTAAATAATTATGCAGGTGAGGTGATATATTGAAAAAATTAATCCAGAATAAATTAGATAAAATGGATAGCTTAGAGCAGAGAAAAGTACTAAAGAATATAGTTGATGGCATATTTTATAATCTTATAGATTATCAAGAGGAAATGAATACTAGGTTAGAAGATAGAGCATTTAATGAAATTGAAGATCTAGAAAAAAATTATGATACTTATACAACTATTGTAAAGAGGGAAGAAGTACCATTAATAGATGAATTTTTATTTCCAATTTTAGAAGAAGATAAAGAAGAGGAAGTATATGATAAACAAGAGATTATAGATAAATTAAAGGAACAAGAAGAAGTATCTGTTACTAAAATTTTTTTACCACTGAGCTGTAAAGAAATAGAAGAATTGAAAGAAAGAACAAGGGGATTTCAAGGGGCTATTGTAAGTGATGAAGAGACGTATCCGATTTCAATTGAATTAAGACAAAATCAAGATTATATCAAAAAAGAAGAGGAATTATATAAGATTTTTCTTGAAAACTCAACAAATTGGAGAACAATAAATAATCCGTATATCCGCAAGATGTTTGATGTTGTAATTGCAGGATATGAGATGGATAATTTAGATGATTTAACTGATTTTGAAGAAATTAGTTTTGATTTAGGCGATTTTGAAGATGTTAAACATATTAATTATGTTCCGGTGTGGAATATAGAAAAAGTATATCAAAAAGGAGAAGGTTTTCCACTACCGGTTGAGGATAAGGTGAACTATGATCACTATATTTCTTTAGAAGCCTTGGGTAAAGAAAATGGATATTTAGTAACTCCTAATAATGCTTATATATCTTCAGTAAGAAAGACAGAAGATGAATTGATAATTACCAGTGATGAGAGCAATGCTAATCCTTGGGAATTATTAAAGGTTAATCAAAATAATAAACTTGAAAATCGAGAATTCGAATTTGAATTGATGTCAAACTCCAGAAAAGAAACATTTATGAATAAATTCTTACAAGAAAGGTTTAAAAATATTAAAACCTTTGGCGAGTTGAACAGACTTATAAACTCTTTTGAAGCTACTACTGAGTTAATCGTAGAAGATATTGAGATATTTGACCATGAAATAGATTCAGATTCTACTTATGATTATAACTCATTTATTGAAGATGAGATTAGATCAGATAATACAAAAAAGACTATGCTACTTAAATTTAAAGGTGTTCGAAGTGATTATTTTGAAGATGACCTTCTTAGCTTTGCAATTTCTGAATTACAGATGTATTTTCCTGAATATCTGTGTAAAGGAGAAATTGTTTAATGGATTATATTTGGGATGTAATAATTAAGGCGAAAAATGATGAAATAGATTTAACTGATATAACTTTTAAACAGGCTTCTATTTATTCAGCATATATGGAGCTTAGTAATGAAGATATTAATTTTAAGGAAGTTAAAAACGAAGTAGAGATAAATCCATATTATAGATTTTTAGAAATTTTTAAAGGTTTATTTAACCCTAATTATAAAAAGAATGAAGAGTTAAGAGAAGTATTATTAGATATAATTATCCATTTTTTAGGAGAGATAGATCTTAAACAAGGGCTGACTAAAGTAGAATTTTATAAGAAGTTTATTCATACAGAAATTAAAAATGGTTGCTTTGGAGACAAAGTTAAAGAAGGAATAGATTACTTTACTCTTAGAGAGACAAATATTCTTCTAGATAATATTTATAAATTTTATAATACAGGAAATCATATTTATTTCTTAAGAAATACTATCAAAAGGGTCTTCAAAGGGTCAATAACATATGTAAACCAAGAAAGTATAAATGAAATACTTGTCTACATAAACAAAGAGAAGAATCAAGAAAATATGAAAAAATTAGAAGTAATACAAGAATTATTCTTACCAATAAATTTTCAAATAATAACTTATTGGGAGTATCACTTTGGGATAATAGGCATTGTAGAAACTATGGGCATAGAGAAAATTTCAATATATGAGAAGGAGGATATAGGAAATTGAAGTCGTATCGAATCAACCCTAAAAAAGAAAACTATAGAAATAGAAAGTTTACTAGAAGTGAATTAATGGATATGTCAACCTATAAATTAAGAAAGATCTGTCGTGAATATAAAATAATTAAAGCTTATCAAATGTCTTATGATAGAAAAAAATTAATAGATATAATATTAAAGTATCGAGGAATAAGAGGGCCGCTATTAATAGATTCATTCAAAGAAGGTGGGTTTGAAAGATTACAGGAAGCATTGGATGAAAATTTAGTAACTAAATTAAAAGCTTTAGAAGATATAAAGGTTCCAGCAAAGATAACAATTTATGAAGAAGTAGGAATTAATAAAGAAGATATGTATAAAGTAGTTATTAAAAATGAGATAGAGGAATCAAATGTATTATTAGTTAATGGGAAAAACTATTTATGCGGAATATTTAACATAAAAAAAGAAAAAAACGGCGATAATACCTATTATTTATCAGCCAATAATAAGAACTTAAGATTACAGGGATTAAATAACAAAAATTATAGTCTATTATTCTTCAAAAAGAGTGCTTCAGAATACTTATATAAGAATTTTCATCAAGAAAAAAGGCTACCGCCGATGAACCTTGAGTATTATAAGGTGCCAATAATAGATTTTGAGACTAAAAAACTTGAAGAAACAAAATCAGTACTATGTATTGATTTTGGGACCTCTAATACAACGGCAGGTGCTTATTTGGATAATAATTATGTATCTAATATTTCTAATAATGCCCTGCTGAATCAAAGAATAAAGATAAATGAGATTAATTATGTAAAATTCCCATATGTAACAACAAAGCAAGAAAGATGGGAAGGAATGATTCCAACTATAGTATATGTATTAAGTTGTGAAGATTCAGAGAATATAAAATTTTTATTTGGATATGAAGCAAAGCATCATATGAAAAGAAAGGATTATACTAGTAATGCTAGTGTCTTTCAAGGAATAAAGAGATGGGTGAATACCTATCATAAAGAAGAAGAAGTATATGATGAATTCGGTAATATAGCTAAAGTTACTCGGGGTGAGATAATAAATAATTATATTAATTATATAATTAAGTCCGCAGAAAATCAGTTTAAATGCAAATTTAAAAACATACATGTTTCAAGTCCAGTAAAAATGAAATCTCAATTCGTCTCAATGTTTCAAGAGATAGTACCAGATTACTATATAGAGGAAGAAGATATCTTAGATGAAGGAATGTCTGTGCTTTATAATACAATAGCGAACTTAATTGAAAAACAAAATTTCCAAGATGGGGAAGAATATAGAGCTTTAGTTATAGATTGTGGCGGTGGAACTACTGATTTATCTTCTTGTAGTTTCAAAATTGAAGAAGGGGATATCTCTTATAAAGTGAATATTCAAACTGGTTTTGAGAATGGAGATACTAATTTTGGTGGAAATAATATTACTTATAGAATAATGCAATTCATGAAGATAGTCTTTGCTCATTATTATAAGAATGATGGTGAGATTATAGATGTAGATGAATTGATTACACTGCCAAGTGTAGATCTATTTAGGTATGTAGATGAGTTAGGAGTAAAAAAGATTTATGAAAAGTTAGCTGAATATTATCAAGATGTAGAAGAGATAATTCCTACAAGATATAGAGAGTATGAGAACCAAACTAGTGATGAATATCAAAAAGTAAAGAATAACTTTTATTTCTTATGGGAGCTAGCAGAGAATATGAAGAAGCAGTTCTTTAAGAAAACAAATATTTTGAGGAATAAGTTTGATTCTTCAGAGTTAAGTGGTGGAGATAATGACTTACATATAACTTCATTAAGTAAGTGGAGTCTTTCTGTAAAAAAATATGATTTATTAGAAACTGTGAATCGGTTTCCAGATGTAGTCTTTAATATAAAAGAGATCAATAAACTTATAAAAGCGGATATTTATGAAATAGTTAGAAAGTTCTTAGAAGTTTTTTATGAAAATAGAGAGTTACTACATTATTCTATAATTAAATTAACAGGTCAATCATGTAAAATAGATATATTTAAGGAAGCATTAAAGGAGTTTGTTCCAGGGCGAAGTATAGAGTTTAAGCAAAGGCAGAGTGATGAGGAGAATTCTTTATACCTTAAGCTATCTTGTTTAAGAGGGATAATTAAATATATAAAATCTAAAAAGGTTGGTGATATTGAGGTAAAAATAGAGAATAAGGCACCAGTTATACCTTATTCAATTACTGCTTTTACCTTTACTGGTAAAGAGAAGATAGTAATAGATAGTCAAGAAAGAATAGATCAAGCTAAAGGGCATATATTAAAACCATTAAGTGCCCGAGAGATTAAATTTTATTTAAAGAGTGATGAGGGATTAACTAAAAAAGAGTATTTATATGAGAATGATTTTAGTGATTATAAACCTGCATTAGTAGAGGATATCATAGAGCAATATGCAGGTAAGATATTACAGGAAGAGACAGACACTATTCGTAATGGTGCGGTGAAGTTCTTCTTATTTACTGCTGATGATAACTGGGGATTCTTTGTCTTACCAGTCTGTAGAGAAGATGAGCAATTACATATAGGAAAGAAAGAATACTTTACCTTTGAAGATGACCTATCTCAGCTAGATTTCTTTGATGGACTAAAATAATAAAATATAGAAAGGAGAAGACATTGTTTAATAATAAATTTCCTTACTTTGCAAAAGGAAGAATTTTAAAACAGAGTATGCTTGAGAATCTTAGAGATTATCCTAGGAACTTTATAGATCTTTATTTTCAGGATTACTCTAATGGAATAATAGCCGGGAGCAATCTTTTAATTGAGGATGATTATATACATATAAAGAGAGGAGTCATTAAATTTGGAGGGGTGGTGTATATACTAGATAAAAGCCAAAATTTAAATTATACTAATACAAATAAAGAAATGGTAATTAAATTTAGAGTGGCTCAAATTGAAGAAACAGAAGATTTTAGAACTTATAATAGTGAAATCTTTTTTGATAATAAGATAGAATTAAAAGAGGATGAATTTGAATTAGGAAGATTTAAGCTTAGAGAAGGAGCAGAATTAAGATCTAATTATAATGATTTCTTAGATTTTTCTACTAAATATAATACTATAAATATAATTAATGTAAAGTATGCTAACGTAGAGAAACATACACTTCATCCTTTAATTATAAGGACTTTTGCTAAAAAATTATTAAAAGCTTCATATGATAATAATTTGGATACTATATTTGCGATGGAATCTTTAAATTCAAAAACTATAGATAGAGATGTAATAATAAGTTATTTAGTTAGAAGATTAGGTATAGCTGAGAAAGGTTATACAAATTTAGAGTTATATGAATATATGAAGAAGATAGTTAAGGAATTATCTGGGGTTAAATTAAATGAAGAGAGAAGAGATAAAGGTCCAAAGAAGATAATAGTTGATTAAAATAAGGGGGGCATATAAATAATTTATGAAGAATTATTATAAAATTTTGGGTGTGAATCAGAATGTTGATTTTTCACAGATTAAAAAAGCTTATAGGAAATTAGCATTAAAATATCATCCAGATAAACATCAGAATGATAAAAAGATGGAAGAGAAATTTAAAGAAATTGTTGGAGCATATGAAGTATTAAGTTCCGAGGATAGTAGAAGAAAATATGATGTTAAATTAGCTAGAAGATTTAATAGAGCTAGGAATAAAAATAAAAAGAAAAATAGCCAAAGTGTTCATAATAAATTTAATCAAGGAGACTTTAGAAATGTTGAAAAAAACTTTGAAAGCTTCTTTGGATTTAATCCTAAAACAAAAAAGAAGGTAAAGAAGAAAAAAGAAAAAAAGAACCCTATGGACACTGATGATCTTTTTGATAGATGTTTTGGTGTCAAGGAATAAAGAACGGGGGGATATTCATGAAGAAATTTAATCATATATTAAGAAGAATATTATCTATAATTAACATACCTCAACATATTAAGAGATACTATTTAAAGCGCAAAATATCAAAGTACAAGAATAATGAATATGATATAAATAATGCTAAAGATAAAAATGATGCTATTATTACAAATAGTAACAAAAATAGTTTGTTATTAAAAATCATAAATTTCTTAGTGGTGATGGGAGTATCAGCACTTATAGTCTATTTTAATTTAGTATATCAGGATCGGAGATTATTAATAGTAAGCATCGCTATCCCGATTATTATAGGAATAGTATTCTTAGTAAAGAGGTATAGAAGGGGAAGGATTGAGAGAAGAGTAAATCACGAAATAAGATCACTAATATTGAAAGATAGTGATGATAAGATAATACATGAATGGGATATTAATGAATTAAGATCTGTATTAATAGGTAAAAAAACAAAGGTAAATGAAGTAGATGTAGATTTATCTCAAGCAACTTATTCATCTCTTATAAGTCGTGAACATGCAGTAATGAATAATACAGGTGATAAATGGTATTTTGAGGATATCGGCTCTTCAAATGGAAGTGGAATTAAAAGAAAGAACACAGATAAGAAATTTAAAATTAACGAGGGTAAACCTTATCCAATCAATTCGGGGGATACTATATATATAGCAAATACGAAATTATTAGTTAAATAAAAGACATAGGAGGTAGTGTAAAGATGAAGATGGAAAGGTGTCAAAGCGGTCATTTATATAATCCTAAAAAATATAAGCAATGTCCTTATTGTGATGAACAGAATTTAGAAGGAAACATGGGAGCTAAACAAGAAAAAAAGACATCCACAGTTTCAGATACAAATAAAAATGGGGTAAAGACTTTAGCATATTGGGATAATCAAGATGGTATAAATCCGGTAGTAGGTTGGTTAGTATGTATAGATGGTGCACAACGAGGAAAAGATTATAGAATTTTAAGTGAGAAGAACTTCATAGGTCGTTCGGAAGATATGCATATATATATTAAAGGAGATAATGCAATATCCCGTAGGAACCATGCAGTAATAAGTTACAATCCTAAGCGGCGACATTTTATGTTAATTCCAGGGGCAGAAACAACAGGTATAATTTATGTTAATGAAGAAGCAATCTATGCTCCGACAGAGTTATCGCCGTATGATGTAGTGGGAATGGGTAATAGCGAATTTATATTTATTCCATTATGTGGTCAGCATTTTGAGTGGGAGAATGACTTATAAATTAATAAAAGGAGAATCATCTAGAATTTAGATTAAAAAAGGAGTAGAATATATTGCTTAGAACGATTGTACAATTTCCTAATATTGTATTTTGGTTTATTGGATTGTTATTGATAATTAAGTATCTTTTAAAGGCTAATTTTAAGAATAAAAAATGCAAATCAGAAATATTAATAGGGAATGCTCAAACTATTGGCAATAGAAAAGAACAAGAGGATGCTTTTGCTACAATAAAGGATGATAATAGGATTTTAGCTGTATTGGCTGATGGAATGGGAGGTTTTGCTTTAGGTAAGGAAGCGAGTGATTTAGTAGTACAAACTTTTTTAGAAGCATTTTCTAGGAATTACAATATTAATTCTATTAACAAATTCTTAATCAACACTGCATACATAAGCAATTCTAAAGTGTTAGAGTTAGCTGAAAACAGACATGTTGGGACAACCTTGGTTACAGCGATGTTTAATAATAATGTGTTTTATTGGGCAGCTGTTGGAGATAGCAGTTTATATCTTTATAGAAACCGAGAATTGTTTCCGATGAATCAAAAACATATCTATGCGAATAAGTTAAAGGCAGAGTATAAAGCAGGCGAAATAAGTAGAGAAGAGCAGTTTAGTCATCCTAAAAGAGATAGACTTACAAGTTATTTAGGGTATGAAGATTTTCATGAGATTGATTATAGTAAGACTCCAATAGAATTAAAGAAAGAAGATAAGATAATTATTTGTAGTGATGGAATATCTGATGTAATTTCTAATATAGAATTGGAGAATATTCTAGAAAAGAAGATTCATCCCATAGATACTTCGGAGATGATATTAAAATTGGTATTAAATAAGCATAGAACTAACCAAGATAATGCTACAGTCATCGTATTAGAAAAGGTCAAATAAAAAAATATTAATTTCAAATATTTTTTGAGAGGGTTTATAATTTAATTTGCAATTTTATATCTATAATTAACATCAAAGCGGGGGAAAGAAGATGAGAAAAGATAATAGTGAATTATTAACAAAATTCATAAGTAAGCCTGGTAATTTTAAAAAAAATAGAGATTATTTTGCTTATGCGGAACATGATGATATGGCATGTTGGGTATTAGCTGACGGATTAGATTCAGCTCCTGATGTCTTAAGTGCAGAGATAGTAGTAGGAAGTATATTGAATGATTTTACAGAAAATCCTTCTATGAAAAAAAGACATATAAAGAAGTATATTAGGAATGCTAATCAGGCTTTGCTGCATGAGAGTCGCATGATGAATTTGCAGTCTGCAGTATTGGTTGTTATTACTGACTATAATTCGATTATTTGGGGTAATGTAGGTAACACACGATTGTATCATTTAAGAAAAGGTAGAATTAATCTTAAGAGTAAGGACCATAGTTTAGCTCAAATGATGGTTGATGCAGGTGAGTTAGAAGATAGACAAATAAATCATCATCAAGAGCGAAATAACCTTACAGATTATTTAGGGCAAAGAGATAAAATCAAGCCATATGTAAGTAAGAAACATACATTAAAAGATGATGATTTTCTATTAATGTGTACTTCAGGGTTTTGGGAAAACCTTGAGGATAAAGAAATAGGAGCTGCTGCAAAAGAAGCAACTGAAGCTCAAGGTTTTATAGAGGAATTAGAAGGAATTATGTTAAACAAAGATAATGATAATCTTGACAATTATTCTATGGTCTCTGTATTTGCCAAAAAAGTATTCAAAGAAGAAAAAAATAGTCGAAAGAACTTATATAAAAAAGCTGCAGTAATATTAATTCCAATTTTTATGCTAACAGGCGGTTTTATTGTTTATAGAAAAATAAGGGCAGCTAGTAATCTCAAAAGACAGAAACAACTAATATTAAGAAAAATAAAGCAAGCTACTACTAGAAGTAGATCAGCCGATAAATTGGCTAGAAAAGGCAATAGTAGGCAGGCGTTAGCTGAATATAAAAAATCAAAAGAGACATATAGAAAACATGGAAAAAAAGAAAAAGTAGCAGAGATTGATAAGAAAATGAAAAGAACGGAAACTATAATACTAGGTGAAAAAATAGAAAAAGAAGCAGATAAGCAATTTGATGAAGCTAAATACGAAAGAGCGTTAACTAAATATGAAGCAGCAAAATTAAAGTATTTAAAGGTTGATGATTATGATTTAAATAATATTGAAGAGAAGATAGCTAAAACTGAAAATATATTAAAAGCTATAAGCTATGAAGAAGAAGGCAATATGTTCTTTAAATCAAATCAGTTTTCAGTTTCAAAAGAAAAGTATACTGCTGCTCTTGATATATATAGCAAATATGAATTAGCTAATAAAAAAGAAAGAATAAACCAAAAAATTGAAAAATCCCAACAGCTAATGAATAGTAATCAGAGAGTTGTTAGAGCTAGAAAAGTTGAGTCTTCAGGTGATGAGTTATTTAAAATGAGAGATTTTAAGAGTGCTACCTTAAAATATACTGAGGCTAAGGTTATATACTCAGAATTAGGAATGAGCAGAAAAGTTAGTAAACTTGAAGAAAAGATTAATAGTATCTCTTCGTCTAAAGCCTATATAGAAGCAAAAGAATATGAAAATCAGGCAGATGTTCAGTTAGAAAAATCAAAATATACTGAAGCGTTATTTGGCTTTAAGCAAGCTAATAAAATATATTCTAGAATTGGTAAAGATAGAGACTGTACAAGGATAGAGAAAAAAATAGAGGATAGCAAAAAAATTATTAAAGCTCAAAAAGCTGAAGCAGAAGGTGATGAATTACTGAAAATGCAGAATTTTGAAAATGCTAGTTTAAGATATATGGAAGCTAAGGTTATATATGCAGAAATGGATATGGAAGATGATATGGAGATGATTCAGCAAAAGATCACAAATGTTTCAACAGCTAAATTATATAAGGAAGCAAAAGAGTATGAGGGACTTGCAGATATGCAGTTTGATAATGAAAAATACAAAGAGGCATTATTCAATTATAAACAGGCTAATAAGATGTATGGTAAAGTAAGTAAAGGGAAAGATTATGCTAGAGTTAGAGAAAAGATTCAGAAAACAGAAGAAGAAAAGGAGAAATTTTTATTCTTCTTTTAAGGATGGGATGTTATAATGGAAGAAGCATACAATTTACATGTTGAAAACGAACAAATTGATTATATTTATCTTCCTGAAACAACTATTTTAAATGAAAAATATGCGATTGTAGAGAAATTAACTGAAAGAAGTAATCTATCAATTGTATATTTAGCAATAAATATTCAAACAAAACAAAGAGTAGTTGTTAAGGAGTTTTTTTCAGCAAATTTAGTATTAAGAGATTTAGATGGAATAAATATTGTATGTAAAAATAGTTTACATAAAGATAAGTTAGAAAATGAGAAAGAATCTTTTTTAAATGAAGCAAAGGTAATGCAAAAATTACAAAATAAAAATATTGCTAAATGTTATGATTATTTTAAGGAGAATAATACTGTTTATATAGTAATGAAGTATTATCCTGGAGAAACATTAACAGATTATTTGAGAAAAAATGATGATATTTCTATCAATGAATTTTTAGAAGATGTATATTTTTCTTTATTAAATGCCATTCATAGTATACATAAAGAGGGTTACATTCATAGAGATATAAAACCAGATAATATAATAATAAATCAAAATAAACCTATATTAATTGATTTCGGTTCGACAATTAATTATAAGAAAGAAGATCATGATAAAATCATTCTAACACCTGGATTTTCACCTATAGAATTTTATTCAACTAAGACAAAGCAAGGTATATATTCAGATATTTATAGTCTATCAGCTATTTTATATTATTTTTGTACTAAGACTATTCCCGATGAAGTTATAGACAGGATTATTGAAGATAATTTAATATCAGTAAATCATTTAAATAATCAGATATCTGATTATTTAAATGATTTCATAATGCGGAACTTATCACTTGATTATAATAAAAGAGATAAATCTCTTCACTTTTTTAAATTAAAACTATGGAAAGAATACTTAAAATTTAAATTTAAGAAAATAATTATGTAAACAAGTTATGGAAAGTAATGTTGTATGACGTAGAAATTAATAAATAATTAGATAAACTTAAATACTTATGTAATTTATATACAAATTAGAATAAACTAATCTGTAAATAACTTAGTAATAAATATGATTTTTAAGGTGTAAAATTTGAAATTTAACCATATTGTGTTATAATTATGAGCAGTATAGTATTTTTACATATACTGTCCATAATTATATTTAAGTTATAAATTACCTGTTAAGAATTAGAAATTTACTACAAACATATACTACATATAATAGCCATTAGATAAACCAATATATATACTTATAAAATAATATATACCAAAGTAAATAGAATGTAAGATAATAGATTAAAGGGAAGCGTTAAAAAAGTGAGGTGTTAATCCATGTTTAAAGACTGGTTTGGAAATAATAAGTCAAAGTATGTAACTGTTAAACGGCAAAAAGAGGATACTAAGCGGAAGAAGAAGCGAAAGAAAGGTAAAGGAAAGATAACCGATGAATTATGGACTAAATGTAAGAATTGTGGAGAAATTATCTTTAATAAAAAGTTAACAGAGAATTTAAAGGTATGTTTAGAGTGTGGTTATCATTTTAGATTGAATTCTCAAGAAAGACTTAAAATATTAATTGATGAGGATAGTTTTAAAGAATATGATGAAAATATAGAAACAACTAATCCTTTAGGTTTTCCAAAGTATGATAGAAAGTTGGATAAATACCAGCAGAAGACAGGCTTAAATGAAGCAGTAGTAACCGGTGAAGGAAAAGTTGGAGGATATGATGTAATTATATCTGTGATTGATGCAAGTTTTTTAATGGGAAGTATGAATTCAGTTGTAGGAGAAAAAATAACTAGAGCTATTGAATCTGCTTTAGCTAAGAACTCCCCACTAATTATTGTGTCTGGTGGAGGGGGAGGAGCCCGAATGTACGAAGGTATGTTATCTTTAATGCAGATGGCTAAAACAAGTTCAGCTTTAGCTAAGTTAGATGATGCTGGTCAGTTATTTATTTCAGTCTTAACTGATCCTACATATGGTGGTATTTCTGCTAGTTTTGCTTCATTAGGAGATATAATTATTGCGGAGTCAGATGCTAAGATTGGTTTTGCAGGTCCGAGAGTTATTAAGCAGACTATTAATAAGGATTTACCTCAAGGGTTTCAAACTGCTAAATTTCAATTAAAGCATGGTATGGTAGATAAAGTAGTTAATAGAGAGGAAATGAAAGACACTATAGTCAGAATTTTAGATATACATAGTCTGCGAGGTGAAGTTAATGCCTAAGAATGGTTTAGATTTTGAAAAACCTTTATTAGAATTAGAAGAAAAAATTAATGAACTTAAGCAATTTATGCAGGAAAAAGATATAGATTTAACAGAGGAAATTGAAACATTAAGAAATAAATCTAATCGTCTAAAAAAGCAAATTTTCTCTGAATTAGAGCCATGGCAAATTTTAAAATTAGCTAGGCATGCAGAACGGCCAACTACTTTAGATTATATTGAATTAATCTGTGATGATTTTATAGAATTTCATGGCGATAGAAATTATGGAGATGATCAAGCTTTAATTGGAGGAATAGCGAAGATTGATAGTCTACCACTAACTATAATTGGTCATCAAAAAGGGAAGAGTACCAAAGATAATATTAATCGTAATTTTGGTATGGCCCATCCTGAGGGGTATCGTAAAGCTTTACGATTAATGAAACAGGCTGAAAAATTTAATCGGCCGATTTTAGCTTTAGTAAATACTCCAGGAGCTTATCCAGGGATTGAGGCTGAAGAACGAGGTCAGGCAGAAGCTATAGCCAGAAATATGATGGAAATGGCGAGATTAGAAGTGCCGATTATTGTAGTTATTACTGGTGAAGGTGGAAGTGGAGGAGCGTTAGGAATTGGAGTTGGAGATAAAATAATGATGTTAGAGCATACGTATTATTCTGTATGTTCTCCAGAGGCTTGTGCAGCTATTCTATGGAAAGATTCAGCAGAAGCTAAGACGGCAGCGGAAGCATTGAAGTTAACAGCTGAAGACCTTTTAGATCTAGGTGTTATTGATGAAATAGTATCTGAACCATTAGGAGGAGCCCATAGAGATTTTGAAGAAAGTGCTAATCTACTTAAGGAAGCTATATTAACTAATCTACAAGAAATACAGAACCTCTCTATTCCAGAAATGTTAGAAAAAAGATATGATAAGTTTCGAAGAATAGGGGAATATATAGAACATAGCAGGATAGAAGCTACTAGTAATGAATAAGTTAATAGATGAGCTAATATAGATAAAAATTCATTATGTGGAGGTAATATTAATGAAGAAGATAGGTGTTTTAACTAGTGGAGGTGATGCTCCAGGGATGAATGCTGCCATTAGAGCTGTAGTTAGACAAGGGATATATGAAGGTTTAGATATAATAGGAATTAAACGGGGATATGCTGGAATTATTGATAGTGATTTTGAGGTAATGGAACGTGGTTCTGTCGCTGATATAATTCATCGTGGAGGAACTTTCCTTCATTCTGCTCGTTGTGAAGAGTTTAGAACTAAAAAGGGAAGAGAAAAAGCAATTGAGCAATTAAAGTATGGTGGGATAGAAGGGTTAGTAGTAATTGGAGGAGATGGTTCTTTTAAAGGAGCTCAATTACTTAGTCAGGAATCTGATATTAATGTAATTGGTGTTCCTGCTACAATAGATAATGATATTGCTTGTACAGATTATTCTATTGGATATGATACAGCAATGAATACAATTTTAGATGCGATTAATAAGATTAGAGACACAGCCACTTCTCATGAAAGAATCTTTGTAGTAGAAACTATGGGAAGACATTCTGGATTTTTGACTTTAATGTGTGGATTGGCTGGAGGAGCAGAATCAATTTTGATTCCAGAGATTGATTTTAGTATAGAGAATGTCTGTAAAAAGTTAAAGCATGGTTATGACCGAGGCAAATTACATAGTATTATCTTAGTTGCTGAAGGAATTGGGGATGATTTTAAGCCAAATCGTGATGTAAGTCACAGCAAAGCATTTGCTTTAAGTAAAGAGATTAGTAATAGAATGGGATTTGAAACTAGAGTAACTGTGTTAGGGCATCTACAGCGAGGTGGTGCTCCAACGGCTCAAGATAGAATTATGGCTAGTCGTTTAGGTGCAGTTGCTGTTAAATTACTCTTGAATGGAGAAACAAATAAAATGGTAGGAATAATACATGAAGAAGTTAAAAGTTTTAAAATTGAAGAGGCACTAGAAGGACAAAAAGAAATTGATAGAGATATTTATGAATTAGCAAATATTTTATCAATGTAATAATTAATAATATAACAACTAATGTAGTAATAAATAGAATAAAATTATTATATTAATTATAGAATAGAGGAGGGGTTTTAAAATGAGAAGAACAAAGATAGTATGTACTACTGGGCCGGCTAGTGATGATAAGAATATTCTATCTAAATTAATCGACAATGGAATGAATGTAGCTAGAATGAATTTTTCTCATGGGAATCATGAGGAACATAAAAAAAGAATTGATAATGTAAGAGATTTAGCAACTAAAAAAGAGAAGCCAGTAGCTATATTGCTGGATACTAAAGGTCCTGAAATTAGAACAGGTTTATTAAAAGATGATAAGAAGGTTACATTGGAAAAAGATCAAAAATTCACTTTAACTTCTAAAGATGTTGAAGGAGATAACCAAAAGGTATCTGTTAGTTATAAAGATTTACCTCAGGATGTAGAGCCTGGTGGATTTATTCTTATAGATGATGGATTAATTGAATTGCAAATAGAGAAAGTTTCTAAAACTGAGGTTGAATGTAAAGTAGTAAATGGAGGGGTATTAGGATCGCGCAAAGGAGTTAATTTACCAGGAATTTCCGTTAATTTGCCAGCAGTTACAAAGAAGGATACAGCAGATATCAAATTTGGTATTGAACAAGATGTAGATTTTATTGCAGCTTCCTTTATTCGGAAGGCAGCTGATGTATTGGAAATTAGACGTATTCTAGAAGAAAATAATGCGAATATTAAGATTATTTCTAAGATAGAGAATGAAGAAGGAGTAAGAAATATTGATGAAATTATAGAGGTTTCCGATGGTATCATGGTTGCCAGAGGAGATTTAGGAGTTGAGATTCCTACTGAAAAAGTACCAATGGCACAAAAGATGATGATCAGCAAGTGTAATACAGAGGGTAAACCGGTGATTACTGCTACTCAAATGTTGGACTCTATGATTCGAAATCCACGACCAACTAGAGCAGAAGCTAGTGATGTAGCAAATGCAATCTTTGATGGTACCGATGCTACTATGCTTTCCGGAGAAACAGCAGCTGGTGATTATCCAGTGGAAGCAGTTAAGACTATGGCTAAAATTGCAGAAGAGACAGAGGAGTCTCAAAGATATAAAGAACAGATGGTTCAAAAGAATCCAGTTCCACCACGAACAGTAACTGACTCAATCAGTTATTCAACTTGTGAGACTGCTCAAGACTTAGGTGCAGCGGCAATTATTACTTCTACTCGCTCTGGTCATACAGCTCGGATGGTTTCTAAATATAGACCACATGCGCCGATTGTAGCAACTACTCCAGTTAGAAAAGTATTTAATCAATTAATTTTATCCTGGGGAGTTAAGCCGGTCTTAGTAGAGAACACCACTTCTACAGATGAAATGTTAGATGCATCAGTAAAAGGAGCTTTAGATGCTGAATATGTTGAAACAGGAGATTTAGTAGTAGTAACGGCTGGAACTCCAGCAGGAGTGACAGGTACTACTAATTTACTTAAAGTACAGATTGTTGGTAAAGCAGTCTTAAAAGGATCAGGAATTGGAAAACAAGCTGCCAGTGGTCGAGTCTGTATAGCCAAGACGGCTAGTGAAGCAAATAAAAAGATGCGAGAAGGTGATGTATTAGTTACTTATGGTACAGACAAAGATTTTGTTCCGGCTATGGAAAAGGCAGTAGCAATAATTATTGAAGAACCAGGGTTAACTTCCCATGCTGCTATTGTAGGATTGAATTTAGGAGTTCCAGTAGTTGTAGGGGCTTCTAATGTAGTTGATGCATTAGTAGATGGTGACTTAATAACTGTAGATAGTGTTCGCGGTTTAGTCTATAAAGGAGAAGCTAATGTGTTATAAGAAATTGTAATATGTTAATAAATTCTTGTTAGGCACATAGTGATTTCACTATGTGCTTTTTACTTTAAAATAATGGAATTTTGACAATGATATTTAATTATGTTAAAATTTAAGCTAAGTTTAATAAGAGGAGTGGAGAAGACTCATGAATTTTACAAAGATGCATGGATTAGGTAATGATTTTGTATTAGTTAATGGCTTTGAAGAAGATATTAATGACTTAAATGAATTAGCACAACAGATTTGTGATAGACACTTTGGAGTAGGTGCAGATGGATTAGTTTTAATCTTACCTTCAGAAATAGAAGAAGCTGATTTTAGAATGAGAATTTTTAACCCTGATGGCAGTGAACCAGAGATGTGTGGAAATGCCATTCGCTGTTTTGGTAAATATGTATATGAAAATAGTTTGACTGATAAGAATAAGATTAAAGTTGAGACTTTAGCAGGAATCATAATTCCTGAATTAATATTTGAAGGTGATGAAGTAGAAGCTGTTAAAGTAGACATGGGTGAACCACGCTTACATAGTGATGATATTCCGATTACTGGGGTAGATAAAGATAAGGTAGTTAAAGAGAAATTAGATATAGATGGTGAAGAGTATGAAATAACAACTGTATCCATGGGGAATCCCCATTGTATGGTATTTGTTGATGATGCAGATGAATTTCCAGTTGCTGAAATAGGACCTAAAATTGAAGAACATCCTCGTTTCCCAGCTAAGACAAATGTAGAATTTATAGAAGTAGTAAACTCTGCAGAAATTAAGATGAGAGTTTGGGAAAGAGGAGCTGGAGTTACTTTAGCTTGTGGTACAGGTGCTTGTGGTTCTACGGTAGCTTCGATTTTAAATGAATTAACTGATAATAAAGTAGAAGTGCATTTATTAGGTGGTGACCTAACTATTGAGTGGGCTAAGAATAACCATGTTTATATGACAGGGCCTGCTGAAGAAGTGTTTATCGGTGAATGGAGAAAGTAAATTTTCAATTATGAGTCGTAAATTATAAAATTAGTTATTTAAGAAAAAATATTAAAGTAATGATTTTTAATAATTAAAAAGAATATAAGGAGGAAATGAGTATGTCAGAAGAGAGTTATATTCAACAATTATTTGCTGAAAGAATTGGTGGAGTACAGTTTGGTAAAGAAGATGTAATTTATAAATTTGAAAAGATTAAAAGAGCTAAGGCAGCAGCTAAGGAAGCACATCCAGATGTAGAATTAATCGATATGGGAGTTGGAGAGCCAGATTGGATGGCTGATGATGGAGTAATTGAGACTCTTTGTGAAGAAGCTAATGAATGGGAAAATAGAGGTTATGCTGATAACGGTATATTTGAATTTAAAGAAGCAGCTGCCAATTATATGGAAGAAGTATATGGAGTAGAAGGTTTAGACCCAGAGACAGAAGTTAATCATTCGATAGGTTCTAAACCAGCATTAGCTATGATTCCTTCAGCTTTTATCAATCCTGGTGATATTACAATTATGACTACTCCAGGCTACCCAGTAATGGGAACACATACAGAATGGTTAGGTGGCGAGGTTGTTAATTTACCATTATTAAAAGAGAATAATTTCTTACCACAATTAGATAGTCTTACTGATGATCAGAAAGAAAGAGCTAAATTACTTTATTTAAATTATCCTAATAATCCTACAGGAGCAGTAACTAATGAGGAGTTTCTTAAAGATGTAGTTGCGTTCGCAAAAGAAAATAATATTATTGTTATTTATGATGCGGCTTATGCAGCATTGACTTTTGATGGATATGAACCTTTATCATTCTTATCAATACCAGGTGCTAAAGAGGTAGGAATAGAGATTCAATCTTTATCTAAGGCTTTTAATATGACTGGATGGAGAATGGCTTTTATAGCTGGTAATCCGCTATTGGTTAATGCTTTTGTTACTGTCAAGGATAATAATGATTCTGGTCAGTTTAAAGCAATTCAACACGCTTGCACATATGCCCTAAACCATCCAGAAATTACTGAAAAGACTGCAGAGAAGTATTCAAGAAAACATGATATATTAGTTGCAGCGCTACAAGATATAGGTTTCGAAGCTACTAAACCACAAGGTTCTTTCTACCTTTATGTATCGATTCCAAAAGGAGTTAAAGGTGGGCCTAAATTTGAGACAGCAGAAGATTTCGCACAGTATTTAATTAAAGAGCATTTAATTTCTACAGTACCATGGGATGATGCTGGTTCTTTTGTTAGATTTTCAGTTACATTTATAGCTGACGGTGAAGAAGAAGAGAAAAGAGTTATTGAAGAGATTAAGAATAGATTATCTAGAGTTGAATTTGAATTTTAAAATATGATTTAGATTTTAAATCCCTAGGATATATATTCTAGGGATTTTTTAATGGAATTTAATGATAAAAATATAAAAAGTAGCAAAAAAAGAAGGAAAATAACACTTTATATTTAATATATTTAATACAATATAAAATAATTCTTAGTTAGAGAATAGTATTAATTTCCAAGGAGGGGTAGAGTTGTTAAAAAATAATTCATTAGAAGATTTATCAACAGAGGAGCTGGAGAAACGTCTAAAAGAAGAGAAGGATAAATATGAAGAACTTGAACAGGAGAAGGAATTTGTATTAGGACAGACAGGAATTCATCTACCTGGTAATACAAAACAAAAATATGACAATCAGTTAGATGAAATTCAAGAGAAGATTGATGAAATTGAGGAGATATTAGAGGATAATTAATAATTTTTATGAGCCACTAGGCATTGATACCTAGTGGCTATTTTTGATGTGTGCCCAGTAAATACAGAGTTAACAAGTGGAAATCTTGTCCGCGCTGTTTTCGTCGTGTCGGTGTGTGAAGTCAATAATGGTAGGGTGTCTGTCGTGAGATAGAATCTAAAGAACCTGAGACGTGAAGCTAGTCCGGAACAATATGTAAACCAGAGGTGGCATCTAACTATGATAACCCACCATCAAAATGGGGAAGTCCAATGTCGGTTTGGGGGAACAGGTGGCGCTGAATAAAACGCGAGATAACGAGAGTGTCCATGCCGAATAGTTAAGTGTGTTTAGGGTCGGAATGGTTATAAGGATTCTGTGATTGACCTGGGGAGGACCTGGTGTGTTTCTTATCAAAACTGATAAGAATAAATGGAGGTATAACCTGAAAGGGAAAGCCGAAATGATGCTTGACTAGGAGTCAGATGGTACCATAGTAGTGAAGATAGTTGGTCCAGTGATCATAGAGTAATTTATGTGAGGATAAAGCCAACTGGAGCGAAGGGATACCTACGTCATCGAAATTGAAAATTAGATAAGAGTGGTAATTTGTTATAGTAGTTTAGACATTGATGTATTCAATGAGACTGATGGATAGCGTAGAAAGGAAAACATAACTGGAAACGAGATAAGTCAGGAATACTACAACCTGAGTAGTGATATACTGGAGGGTGCGATTGGCGAAAGTCTAGAGACGTGGTCAGTAATATCATGAAAAAAATCAGAGGGGTAAATTACTGGATTATCAAATGGGAGATTGGTAAGTCGTGAAGGAAGGATAGGTGAGCAAGTGACTGAATGCACCTATTATACACTTAAAGATAGGATAACAAAGAAAATGAATATGCATTATGCAACAAAGACCGTAATAGAAAATGGAGGAAGTGCTGGGATAGATAGAGTAACAATTGAGGAATTTAGTGAAAACTATCAACAAAACATGAGAGAGTTATATAGGCAATTGAAAGAAGATAGATATGACCCATCACCGGTACTTAGAGTAATGATACCAAAAGATGATGGTCGAGAGCGCTCATTAGGAATACCCACAGTAAAAGATAGAATAGCACAAGCAACAGTCAAAAGAATAATGGAACCTATATTTGAAAAGATATTCTGTGATTGTTCTTTTGGATTTAGACCGGGAAGGTCACAAATGGATGCGATAAATAAAGTAGAAGAGTACAGAGAGCAAGGGTATAAATGGGTATTAGACGCAGACATCAAAGGATACTTTGATAATATAGACCATGAGCTATTAATGAAATTTATAACAAAGAGGGTAAATGATGGTTGGGTGTTAAGAATAATAAAGTCATGGCTAACAGCTGGAGTTGTGACTGAGGAAGGATATATCCCTTCAAAACAAGGGACACCTCAAGGAGGAGTAATATCTCCTTTATTAGCCAATATTTATCTTCATCAATTAGATAAAGTAATGACAGAAAGAGGATATAAGATAGTTAGATTTGCAGATGATTTTGTAATACTTACAAAATCTAAGAAGAAAGCTAAAAGAGCACTAGAGGTAGTAAAAGAGATAGTAGGAAAGAAACTAAAGCTCACTCTTCATCCAGAGAAAACGGTTATAACTAACTTTGGAAAAGGTTTTACATTCTTAGGGTTTGAATTTATAGCATGGCGTTATAAGCGTCCAAGAAAGAAAACTTTAAAACAATTCAAAAATAAAGTTAGAAAGAAAACCAAAAGACAACAACCTTGGCCAGTGGAAGTAATAATAGGAGAACTTAATCCTGTAATTAGAGGTTGGGGTAATTACTTTGGAAATGGGAATGTAAAGAGGCTTTTCAAAAGATTAGATGAGTGGATAAGAATGCGAATAAGGTCATATATAGAAAAGAGGAAAGCGATAAAACATCAAAACAGAAGAATCCCTAATGCCGTATTAAGGCAAAAGGGACTTAAATCATTACTTACCACATTGTCCTAACCAGAGTAAAATCCACATTCGTAGTAATGCGGAGATGAAGACTTACTCCTTGGAAAGGGGCAACGATGACGAAAAGCTGTATACGGGAGAACCGTACGTGCAGTTTGATGAGAGGTCCCAGCCGAAAGGCTGGTCCTACTCTATATAATAAATTTTATAGGAAAACAATACCAAATAAGAGGTGATATGAATTGTCATTCTTCTGCTCGAGGGAAGAGATTAGTCCAGACTAGAATAAAAGAACGAATTTTGCATAGGTTTAAAGAAGAATCAGATATTGAATTTGCATATTCTACATGGCGAGTTTATAATCATGAACAAGATAAGAAAGATTCGAAAGATGAACATTTTACAGTTACAGAAGACTAAAATAGAGTTTTGAGTGAGGAAATAAGTGATACTAATTTAGGCATGTTTCTATTAAGAGGCATGCTTTTTTATATTATATAAGAAAAAACGAATTATCTATATTTGCACAAAGTTATAGTTTCTGCATTATAATATAATAGAAACTAAATTGGAGATGAAAGGAGGAATATAAATGAATATTTTAGATACTATCATTACTGTTTTAGGTATGTTATCTACTGCAATTATTGTTTTAGTTAAATTAAAACCAGGTTTAGATGATTATTTTAGAAAAGGAACTCCTATTTTAGCTGAAATTGATGATATAATTGATGCTATATTATTAGAATTTCCTAATAATGATAAATTAAAGACTATCAATGATATTTTAGATAAATTATTAAGTGAGTTAAAAGAAGTAGGTTATGAATTAGATAATGAAAGCAAGAAGAAGATAGAGAATAGATTAAAGGCTAAGATTAAACGAGAAGGACTTAGGTTAGATATAGACCATAAATCTGGAAGATATATGATTAGATATGATAAAAACTTTTAAATAAATTGTATCTCTTTACGACCTAAATTGCATTTTCACATCATAGACTATATAATAAGGTATACTATCATATTAGAGAAGGTGAAATTAATGTTTGCAAAGCTACTCTTATTGTTTACTGTGGTACCTATGATTGAATTGACATTATTAATTAAGCTAGGCGGTTATGTAGGTTTCTTGCCAACTGTAGGTTTAGTAGCATTAACAGGAGTAATTGGGGTTTCAATAGCTAGAAGTCAAGGTTTTTTAGTCATCAATAAGATTCGTAGTTCTTTATCGACAGGACAATTACCAGCAGACAGTTTGATTGATGGGCTTTTAATTTTAATTGGAGGAGCTATGTTATTAACTCCTGGATTACTAACGGATGTCACAGGTTTTAGTTTAGTAATTCCTACTACTAGAAAGTCTATTCGTAAAATAGTTAAAGAAAAATTTAGTAAACAAATTAAAAAAGGAAATGTAAGTTTTAGTTTTTTTGATAGTAGTAATCAAAACCAAAAAAAGAAACATTATCAAACACAAGATTGGGAAGAGTCACAAGAACAAGATGAAGAGTGGGATGGAGTCTCTGAATCTATAGATGTAGAATATGAAGAAATAAATGAAAATTAACAATTAGTATTTAAGAGGATTTAGGAATTCAAATTTCTAAATCCTCTCTTAATTTAAGTACAGCTTCATCTTTCTTTTTAGCTTCTATCATAACGTCAAATTCATAATCATTGGCTAAGTCTAAAAAAGTTTTAAATTCTTCTGGATTTATATAATCTGCATGACGCTTAGGATGTTTTTTACTACGAGGACTAGAAAAATGAATTTTAGGTGTTCGGTCAGTCCATGTAGCAAAAATACCTTCCAAATATTCTTTTAGTTTCTCTCCTTGATTATAGCAGTTATGATGATGAACGTCTAGAACCATAGGTATTTTTAATTCTTGACATATTTCTAATACATCACCAATTGAATAAGAAGTGTCATCATTTTCTAATACTAATCCTTGTTGGATATCAGAACTTAATTTTTTGAAATTGGTTATAAATCGTTCTTTAGCTTTATTTTTTTCTCCATAAACTCCTCCAACATGAGTTACCATCTTAGCTGTAAAATCTAAGTTCATAGCATTTAAAACATTATTATGATATTCTAAATCAGCTTTAGAATTTTCAAATACATCTTCTTTAGGAGTGTTAATCACAGTATACTGACCAGGGTGGGTGCTGGCTTTTAAATTATTCTTTTTAATAACTCTACCAACTTTTGCAAACTCATCAGAACATTCTTCTGTATAATTCCATATCTGTCCTAATTCATGGGTGGCTAAAGGTACAAGTTGAGAAGAAAATCGATATAATTTAATATCTTCCGCAATATTATGCCATAAGAGCCGTAAGGTGTTTTGTAAATTTTCTTTAGTGATTTTTTTCAATTTCCATTTACGAACATCTAAATCATCAATAGTTTTAAAATGCTTAACAGTAGTAGTTTTAGCTGTAGAACAGTCTTTAATTTTAGTACTAATACAGGCATATCCAAAGTCTATATTCATTATTTCACCTACTTGTGTTATTTTATATTGTATTGAAGTGTTTTTAAGCTTAATTGATTAGAAAGTAGTCATTAATTTGTCTTTTACTTTATCCTGTAGATAAACATTAGAGAATTCTGTAGTTCTTTTTGTTGATTCATATTTATTATAGCCTACTGCTTTGCATTTATTGCAAACATCATATGGTAGAATAATTGCTCTAATTTTACCAAAATGACTAGGTCTAGCATTAGAATCAATAATTATTAAGCCAGAACAGTCAGGACAAAGTTTAATCTTTATTTGTTGTTCTTCTTGGATTTGGTCAGTATCATAATAGATGTTCTGTCTAGTAGTATAATAAGGTGTATTACCGAATTGTTCTGTGATATCAACCTTATTTCTATTCTTCCAAACAGTTAATAACTTTTCTACTCGTTTTTTAATAGTATCGGTAATCTGTTCATCTTGATTTATAATATTTTGATTATAGTCTGGTTCTTGAATGTAACTATAATCTAAACCAGCCATAGCCAAGATAATTCCTACATTAACATATGGAAGGGCTGATTCAATAGAGTAGCCTCCTTGTAATATAGCAATGTCAGGGTTTAATTTTTCATTTAACTTAGCATAACCTTGAGCAGTTATTTTCATTCTAGTCAAAGGATCACTATAATGATTATCTTGACCTGCAGCATTAATAATTAAATCAGGTTTAAAGTCATCTAGAATAGGTAGTATTAAATTATCTAAGGCATAATGTAGTCCTTGGTCAGTAGTGTTAGGTGGAAGTGGTAGATTAATTGTTTTGGCAAAAGCCCCTGGACCTCCTAATTCATTCATAAAACCTGTACCAGGAAAGAGACTACGACCATCTTGATGAATAGAGATATGTAAAATTTGTGGATCATTATAAAATACATTCTGAGTCCCATCGGCATGATGGGCATCTGTATCTACAAAAGCTATTTTTAAATCATTCCCATACTTTTGACGCAAATATTCAACCATGATTGCTTCATTATTGATAGTACAAAAGCCTCTAGCTCCATGTACTATTCTAAAAGCATGATGTCCAGGCGGACGAATGATTGCAAAAGCTGAATCTACTTTATTCTCCATTACTAACTCTCCAGCTTTAATAGCTCCTCCTGCTGAAATAAGATGTGGTTTACTAACAATTGATTCAGTGTCAGGAACACAGATATGAGTTCTATTTATATCTTCAATATTAGCTACTAATGGGTTGTATTCTTTAATTCCTTCAATATCTAATAATCCTTCTTCTAAGACTTGGTCTTTGGTATATAATAATCTTTCTTCCCGTTCAGGGTGTGTTGGTGAGATAGACCAATCAAAAGCAGGAAAGAAGATTAAGCCAAGAGAATTTTTTGCTTTAATTTGCATATGATCACCTCCAGGTAATTAAGCCAGGTTTAAGCTGGGCAGTAACTTTTATAATTTTTCCTATAGTATTAAAGCCTCTAACTAGATTAAAGGTTTCAGTATTGCTGATTTCTATTTGTTTTTGTGGAGTAATAGTACTTTCTCTTAATTTTTCTTTAATTAAGGATTGGGCAATCTGCAAGTTGAACTCTTGATTTATACTTTCTTTTATACTTAATTCAGGGATATTATAGTATCCTTGAGAGGTATCAGCATATAATGTGCATTCTTGAGTAACTCGAGATAAAGCAGCCCCGATAGCATTGGCTATATTTGCATTATCCGGGGTAATATAATCCATATTTAACTCACTTGCTAATCTAGGTGTTAAAGCTTTAGCTGGACCTCCGATGCCTACTAATTTAGTCGGCTGGATATTAGTATTATCTAGTAATTTATTAATAGTATAAACTGGTTGATTATTTAATTCTGTTAAGATATTATCAATTTTAGCTTTGATTTCTTGGCAGAATTTTTTAATGATTTTATTTGCTAATTCTGGAATAGATAAATTCAATTCTTTAGCCAGAGGCTGTAGACTGGTTTTAGCAGCTTCTTTATTACCTTTCTGAGTTAGATTTAAAATTACTAAAGCATCTGTTGGAGTAGGATTATTACCACCAAAAGCAGCAGCTGGACCTTGACGTTTAGGACCTATTTTTAATTTGCCGTTTTTGATTTGAATTAAACTATCTCCTCCACAATCTACAGATTTATTATATAATCCACGAATTGAAGTTTTATATTTATTTATTTTTATTCCTTTTGGTTTAAAGAGTGGTTCTTTGTCAATGAATAGAGATATATCAGTAGTTGTCCCACCGATATCTATACCTAAAGTAGTTTCGTAGGTATCAGTTAGAGCTAAAATCCCCATAATGCTAGCCGCTGGGCCTGAATTGATACTTTCTACTGGTAAATTATTTGATTTAATTAAAGGCATAGTACCTCCATCAGCTTTTAAAATATAAACTGGAGATTTAATATTTAATTCTTTTAGCCCGTCTTGAATAGCAGTAGTGAATTCAGTTTGAGTTTGTTGAACTAGACAGTTAAGGTATGTAGTAGCTATACGTCTAGGATAATTTAATCGACCAGTAAGTTGATGACTTAAACTAATGACTTCAATTTCTGTAAATTCTTTTTTAATTAAATTTTTAATCTCTAATTCATGTTTAGGGTTTCGAGTAGAGAACTTACCACATACTCCTACTCTATCAATTCCTATTTTAATAAATTTTGCAAGAGTTTTTTGTACTTCTTTTTTATTTATATCTTGAACTTCACTCCCACGATGATCAATAGAGCCTGTAACAACTTCAACATGTTGGGCATAATTATGTAATTTAGGATTAATACCAGGACCAGGAATTAATAATAATCCTGCTGGTTGATAATTTTGTTCAGCAATTACATTTGTAGCTAAAGTAGTGCTTAAAACAATTCTATCCAATTCTTTTGCTTTCAAGTTAGAAGTTAGAGTTTGGCAACCAGTCAAAATTGTATTAGTTAATTCTTGATGTTGAGTAGTTAGTTTAATAGATTTAATAATTTCGTTATTATCATTAAGTAGTACTCCATCAGTATGAGTTCCACCAATATCAATTCCTAATTTCATTTAATTCACCTCCATCATTTTAATTTAATTCTAGATTACATATATTATTCCTTTAAATGCGCAATGGTCTTTTTTATTTTCACAAGTAAAGCTTTTTTGAATATAAATATAATGAACTAAACTGTTAAAGGAGTGAAAAAAATGCTAGGGGATTCATTTGAAGAGTCAATTTTAACTAAAAAGAAGAGAATTCATGAATTGGTTAATAATGCAGAAGAAGAGTCAAAATTAAGTGATATTACAGAATTAGTTACTCCCATTTTATTGAAATTAAATATAATTTTAGAAAGGCAAGATTCAGAACGCAATGTGTCTAAATTAATTTACAAATTTATTAATATTATTAATAATCAACAATATTATAGAGCCGATATCATATTAAATCAAATAAGAACTAAACTATTACAAGAAGAGTTAGAAGGGGCTAAACTATTTTCATTGGAAGCAAAGTACTACTTAAATATACTAGAAGGTGGGGATATAACAGAATACTTAAATGATTTAGCCAAAGAATATAGAAAGCTTTCATATTATTCAGTAGCTGAATTCTTATATGAGGTTATGTTAGATAATGACCAATCAAGTAGTAACTGGGTTTATAATGGATTAGGTCAGCTTTATTGGCAACAAGGAAAAGATTTAATTAAAAATGTAACTAATAATAAAAAGATGACTGATAAAGTTCAAGAAGAAGCAAAAGGATATTTAGAAGCAGCTATTAGATTTTACGAAGAAGCAATAGAGGTTTCAGATTCAGAGGTAGTTCTTTCTGATCTGGCTAAAGGTGAAAGCTATGTAGGAATGGCCAAGTGTCATTTTGCTTTAAAAGAGGTTGAGTTAGCAATGGAAAATTGTGAAAAAGCAATTGCTTTAGATGAAGATAATTATTATGCTTATATTACTTTGGGTAAAATTTATAATAGGTTAGCTAAGCAGGATAAGACTAAAGCTAAGCAAAGAGAAAAGATCTTAGAGATAGCTGAAAGAAAGGTAAAAAGGATGGCTAATAATCTTTGGGTTAATTCAGTTGTAGCAGAAACTCAGAATAAATTGAAAGAAGCAAAGATATATTGGCAATATTTAATAGAAATTAATGCAGATTATAGTGAGATAAGTAAAAATAAGTTAAATCAATATTATTAATAAAATTGATTTCGAATTTGAATAAATTTTAGTAATTATTAGGAGTAACATATTTAAACAGCTTTTCATAATATATAATAAATTAATATTTGAAGGAGGGGAGAAGATGCCTTTTGAAGATTTATTAGAAGAACAGATTGGTGATTATGTAGAAGTTATCATTACTGCTGGAGAAGGATGTTGTTTACAAGAAGGAATTTTATGTAGAATAGGCTTAGATTACATTACTTTAATTGACGATGATGTGCGAGTAGAAATACCTTTCGATTCAATAGCAGCAGTTAGAAAGTTAGCTGGTGGAGCACCATTTGATGAAGTAGAAGCATAGATTAAAAAAGACTGAAGAATCAGAAGGTAATATTACCTTCTGATTCTTTTTGGATATTATTCTTCAGTATTATCATTATTACTTTCCTGGGGTACCCCTCCAGCTTGAATAATAATAGCTGCAATTCTATCAACAGGAATTTCTATAATGGTTAAAGAGTTGATTAAAATTATAAAATCAGACTCAACTTGACACAGAATTCCTTCGAAACAGCCATCATCACAACAAGTTGTAACTGCAATTTTAATAAAATCTCCAAGATGGTTAAGTAATTGCTGTTGAAAAGAATATCCCACTTGGTTAAGGTGTGATATTTTATTATCAATATTTAATTTTGGATTTCGATTACTTGATATATTTAGGGAATGGTCGTCTTTTATATTGGTTAATTCTTCTATATTATTATTATTATTGGAGGAATTATTAGATTCAGATTCGTTATTAATGAGTTTGTCATTATTATTAGTTTGATTTTCATTTTGATCGTCAGTTTTATCATATTGTTCTAATTCTTCATTTGTATTTTTATTGTCCAATGAATTGTTGTTATCTTCATTTTGATTTGTAGTTGATTTATTATTTTTTGGATTGACATCTTTAAACCAGATTTTCTTTTTAGAAGACTTTCGTCTAGACCTATATTGATCATTATTCATAATTTTCACCTCTTAGATGAGTACTTACTCTCTTTTATAATAATATAGTTAAAGAATATAAAATATGAATAATTTTAAATATAAATAGATAATTTTATTTTTTTGCAGGAGTGGTAATCTTTTAATAGAAAATGTAAACTTAAGGGAAGTAATTAAAATTTATGAAGTTACTTATAAATTATTTTTTATTACATAATATAAGGTTACAAAGGAGGAATCATGGTGAATAGATATCAAGAAGAAGGATGGAAAGAAGAGATGCGAATTAAATTAGATGTAAATAATATGTTTGTAGATCAAGTAGGTAAAAAGAATGGTTTTACTAAAGAAAAAGTAAATGATTTACAAGATAAATTAACTGCAGCTCATCAAGCAATCCAAGAAGCGAAAGAAGATGGGCAATTAGGGTTTATGGAATTACCTTATACACAAAAAACGATAATTAAGGAAATGAAAGAGTTTGCAGAACAGAAGAAAGGTGAATTTAAAAACTTTGTAGTTTTAGGAATTGGGGGTTCAGCTTTAGGAACTATAGCTTTACATACAGCTTTAAATCATTCATATTATAATTTGAATGAAGAAGCTAGAAAAGGACATCCTAGGTTATTTGTCCTTGATAATGTTGACCCTACTAGATTGAAAAGTTTATTACAAACATTAGATTTAGAAGAGACTATATTTAATGTGATTTCAAAATCTGGCGGAACTGCAGAGACTATGAGCGAGTTTTTATTAGTTAGAGATTTAGTTGCTAAAGAATTAGGTGAAGATAAAGTAGCTAACCATTTTATTGCTACTACAAGTGAAGATACAGGTAATTTAATTAAGATAGCTAAACAAGAAGGAATAAAAACTTTCTATATTCCTGAAAATGTAGGAGGTAGATTTTCAGTACTAACTCCAGTAGGTTTGGTACCAGCAGCATTTTGTGGTATTAATATAGAAGAATTATTAGCAGGCGCAGAATATATGGACCAAATTTGTAAAACAGATGATATCTGGCAGAACCCAGCTTACTTAAATGCAACGTTGCAGTATTTAGCTGACCAAGCTGGTAAATCTATGTCAGTAATGATGCCTTATGTTCATGGTTTAAAAGATGTAGCAGATTGGTATCGACAGCTTTGGGCTGAATCATTAGGGAAAAGAGAAAATAGAGCGGGTGAGGTAGTAAATGTAGGTCCAACCCCAATCAAAGCTTTAGGAGCAACTGATCAACATTCACAAGCACAGTTATATATGGAAGGACCATATGATAAGGTTATTACATTTTTAACTGTAGATAATCATGAGGAAGATGTTACTATTCCTGGAGGATACTCAGAAATTAGTGGTGTATCTTATTTAGGTGGACATACTTTTAATCAATTAATTAAAACTGAGCAGTCAGCTACTGAATTGGCTTTAACTAAGAATCAACGTCTAAATTGTACTATTTCTTTGCCAGAGGTTAATGAATTTACTATGGGCCAATTATTTTATATGTTTGAATTACAGACTGCTTTTGCTGGCGAATTATATAATATTAATGCCTTTAATCAACCTGGAGTAGAGTTAGGTAAGAATTATACTTATGGCATTTTAGGTAGAGAAGGTTATGAGGATATGAAAGCAGAGTATGATAATAAATCAGAAAAGAATAGTAATTTAATAATTTAACGTATTACGAAAACAAATCATACCTTTCAAGAATAGGACACCTACTAGTAGGTGTCCTATTTTTTTACTCATTTTTGGAATTGTTTAATTTTTCAGATAGACGTTCTTCAGAAGCCTTAATAATATCTTTTAAAGCACCACGTCCAGTTGCACCATATTCACTAGCTGGAGAACCGAGGATTACTTCATCATTAAAACGACCTGCTTGTTGAGCAAGGTTGAATTCATATTCTTCTGGACCAATCTCTTCTCCCATACCTTGACCTGGGAAGTGTACTTGTCCTAATCTAACATCTTGAGATTCTTCATCATCATTATTTGCTTTAACTGAATCTGAAATTTCTTCTACTACTTCAGTACTATTTGGAGTATGATTAATCTCTAAATTTTCATCTTCAATCCTATTTTTTGTCATATATAATATTCACCTCCTTAAAGTTAGTTTATAGTTAAAATCAAAAAAAATGTTGGGATTTTATGTTAAAATTATTGTTAAAATATAACTAGTGTTGCATAAGTATAATTATCTTTTTTATTAGGTTATAATAGAGATACTGTCTAAAATTTATAAATAAATTACAGATAAAGTAATTAAGTAAAATTTTCAAGAAGGATTTATTAAAAAAATCACGAAATAATATATAATGGACATGTATAATAATAAAAGAGATGGTTTCTGATGGTTTAAGGGGGTAAAATGGTGAAACGGAAAAGAAGGTATGTATTTTGTTTATTGGTTGTTGTAATATTATTATGCAATATATATGCAGTAGCCATGGCTTCGGGTTTAGGAATTAGAGATTTACAACGGGGAATGATGGGATATGATGTTAAACTGCTCCAGCAGAAGTTAAATGATTTAGGATATGATATTTCAGTTGATGGTAATTTTGGTGAAAATACTGAGATTGCAGTTGAAAATTTCCAAGAAAAGAATGGTTTAATAAGTGATGGGATAATCGGAGGAAAAACACTCTTTTATTTAAAAAATTCAAAAAATAATTTAGAATATATAGTTAAATCTGGTGACTCGCTATATATGTTAGCTAATAAATATGACACTTCTATAGGGAGATTACAAGAGGTTAATGAGCTTTCTAGTTCAACAATTTATGTAGGACAGAACTTAATAATACCAGATACTGCTTTAGGTGGTGGAGATCAGGAAAATCCTTATATAGTTATTGACTATAGAGTAAAGAGAGGAGATTCCTTATCTAAATTAGCTAAGAGTTATAATAGTGATATTGAAAAACTTATGGATATAAATAACTTAGCAAGTTCTAGGATTAAAGTTGGTCAGGAATTAAAAATTCCTCGTGAATTAGAGATGACTATTACTAATGATAAGTCAACAGATGCAGTTAATTATAATCGATCAAATTTTATTTGGCCGGTAAAGAATGGCAGAATATCTTCAGCATATGGACGGAGAGTCAATCCAATTACTAGGCAAAGTCAATTACATGGGGCACTAGATATAGCTCTTTCGCAAGGAACTCCAGTTAAGGCTGCAGCAACTGGAAAGGTTTTAACTAGTTCCTGGGTTAGTGGTTATGGTAGAACAGTCATTATTAGACATAATAATCGCACTAAGACATTATATGCTCATAATTCACGTTTAGTAGTCAAACGAGGTCAACATGTTCAACAGGGGCAAATTATAGCTAGGTCAGGTAATACTGGTCGTAGTACTGGACCACATTTACATTTTTCAATTTTAATTAATGGTAAACCAGTTAATCCATTAAAGAGATTGCCGCATAAATATTAATTATAAATTAGTAGTTTATATAATATAAATATAAATAGGTATGCTAAATAATTAAGACCTTAATTCATGAAATATGGATTAGAGTCTTAATTATTTTATTAGTTGATGAAATAATTTAAAATAAAAGCAGGAGTTTAAACATATATATAGAATATAAGTATTAGAAGCTGTTGTGAAAAAGTTCACTTTCACAATTTAATTCTACAAACATATTATAATGAATGATTAACAATTAAAATCCACTTACTAATATAAGTATAAATATAATTGAGTTGAAGATGAGAATTTAGCATATTATTCAATTACTATTGTTATTATAATTAGAAAAATTGGAAAAAGGGGTGATATCAATGTTCTGTATTATTTGTGGTAAAGAAATATCAGATGAGCAGTTTGGGAATACATGTGCTAGTTGTGAGAAGGAAGTGAATAAATTATCACAAGAGATGTTGAAATCAAAAAAGCAAATTAATTTTCGTCAGTTAAGAAAG